>PLZQ01000493.1 GCA_003152225.1 Limisphaerales bacterium
GCCAGCAGCAGGAGACGCTGACGCAACTTGGGATTGCCTGCACCGTGCGCCTGCGGCATGGCCTGGTGGTGCCGGAATTGCTGATGGAATTGCGCCAGGCTGAATACGACCTGGTGGTGGCCGGTTCGTCGCCGGTCCGTGACCCATTGCGCGCGTACATGCTGGGCAATGTCACCCGCGAGATCGTCAACCACGCCGAGTGGCCGGTGCTGATCGTGCGGACCGGAGGCGAGGCGCACCGCTGGAGCGACTTCGTCAATCGCCTTTTTAGCAGCCCCACCCCCCCGCCCGAAAGCACCTCGGCATGCCGCCTCTGGCGCGTCTGCTAACTCGAAACCACTACGCCCCCGGTTGCACTGCTAATGGTCTCGTCTGATTTCAGACCCGGGTCAAGCCGAGAGGGCGGATCGTGGTTCCCATCGGGGTGGCTTTGGGGTCGCATTGGGGTCGCATTGGAGTGGCTTTAGGGTGGCTTTGGAGTCGCAATCGGTTGGCTATCAACACGCTTTGGGGTGGCTTTGATGTCGCTTTGGGTGGCTTCGCCCCGCCTTTCTGCTTTCTGCTTTCTACTTTCTGTTTTTGCCGGACTGTGGCTTTGGGTGGCTTTGTCGAGCCTGGCCTTCAAGCCAGTGGTTGCCATTGATGCAGTGATGCATTAGCATCAGATGCATGAGAACGACGTTGGATATCGAGGATGACGTGCTGCAAGCCGCCAAGGAACTGGCGCAACGAAATGGTGGCACGGCTGGTCAGGTGATTTCCGAGCTGGCGCGGCGTGGGTTGAACGCACCGACGACGCAACGGCGTCCGGGTCTGCGCGGCGGTGTCCCGGTGCTGCCTTCCCGCGGCGAGATTGTCACGCTGGAACACGTGCAAAGAATACAGGACGAGGAGGGCGTGTAGTCCATGCGCGCCTTGCTGGATGTGAACGTCGTCATCGCCTTGCTTGATCCTGATCATGCCTTCCATGAGCGGGCGCATGCCTGGTGGGCGCTCCAGGCCAAGTCCGGCTGGGCAAGCTGCCCCATCGTGGAAAACGGAGTCGTCCGCACCATGTCTAATCCCGGCTACAGCCAGGGAGCGCGGTTCACGCCGGGCGATTTGATTTCACGGCTGCGAACGTTTGCCACCCAAACCGATCACGAATTCTGGCCGGACGATGTTTCGTTACGCGATGGGAAGCTCTTCGCGGCAGAGCGGATTCACAGCTCGCGGCAGCTTACAGACCTTTATCTGCTCGCCTTGGCGGGAAAGCATGCCGGCAGTCTGGCGACTTTTGACCAGGGGATTCCCATTTCCGCCGTGTGCGGTGTTAAGGTGGAAAGCCTGTGTGTCATTTGAATTGAACGCAGGCCGTGAGCCGGATGAACCGGCGGCTGGGGCGAAGGCTGCAAGTGCTCCAGCACAAGCTGGAGTGGCTGCCAACTGGAGGAGAGCCATGAAATAGACTGGTTGTCATGTTTCTAGCCCTTCACACCTCATTCGTCAGCTACCGCGTCGCGTTAACGAATGATCCTCAGAGCGTGGCTTTCGAGTGCCGCAACTCCCCAAGATGGGAAATGACGAATTATCTACGCCTCGTCACACAGGAAATGGATAAGCGTCCATTAACAATCATGTCATTGGCCTTGACGCGGCTGATGGTTTCGCATAGGTATTCGGTTGGCCATCCGTAAACCANNACCATGATTGCGTCAAACGCGAACTCCCCGCTGGCGACTTTCGCGCTTATGATTGGGCTTTTTTCGATTGCCCAAGTATCAGAAGGTCAGCCAGCCTTAACAACCGTGGTCGCTTGGGGCGACAATTATCAGGGTCAGACCAATACTCCACCGGGATTAACCAACGTAACCGCTGTCGCCGCAGGTGATGCTAATAGTTTTGCCCTCAAAAGCGATGGCACCCTGGCGGCTTGGGGATGGAATAGTGACGGTCAATCGACTGTTCCGCAGGGGCTGACCAACGTGGTAGCGGTTGCCGGAGGCGAATATCACAGTCTTGCGTTGAGAAGCGACGGCACGATTGCCGCTTGGGGCAATAACCATGCCGGCCAGATCAACGTTCCGCCAGGACTAACCAACGTGGTGCAGGTCGCTGCGGGCCTAATCCACAGCGTAGTGTTGAGGAACGACGGAACGGTGGTCGTTTGGGGGGATAGCTCTCACGACCAAACTCACGTTCCGTCAGGCCTAACCAACGTTGTAGCTATCGCTGCGGGTGGAAATCACACCCTGGCACTGAAGGGCGACGGCACAGTTGTGGGTTGGGGTGATAACTTTTCGGCTCCGCCTGGCCTGAGCAATGTGGTGGCGATTGCCGGAGGTGGATATCACAGCCTGGCGCTGACGTGCGACGGGACGGTGGTCGCTTGGGGTTATGATGCATATGGTGAAACTGATGTGCCCCCGGGGGCGACCAACGTGGTGGCCATTGCCGGAGGTTTATTTCACAGCATCGCCTTAAGGGCTGACGGCACGGTGGTCGCCTGGGGTGCGGGAGCCAACACCAGCGTATATGCCGGCGACGAGTGGGGACATTCTGTGGTCCCGGTGGGATTGACCAATGCCGCCGCCATTGCCGGGGGCTATGGTCACAGTATCGCGCTCTTCAACAACGGCTCGCCAGTCGTTGTGCGGCAGCCGGTAGGACAGACTCTCTATCCTGGTCCGAGCGCCGTGCTTTACGCATAGGCGTTCGGGTTGTTACCGTTGAGTTATCAATGGCAGTTCAACGGGACCAACCTGCCCGGTGCGACCCAAGCATTTCTAAGGTTGACTACTGTGCGGTTGGCTGACTCCGGCAATTACGTGGTCGTGGTAACCAATAATTCCGGCTCCGCAATTAGTTCTACCGCGACGCTCGCTGTTCTGCGACCTATTCCTCAGTTCGATACATCCAGTTCGAATCTGCGGTTCACGAACAACAGCTTCCATCTGCAGTTGAACGGTTTGTCCGGTCACGGACAGGTTCTCATTTACGCGTCAACAAACCTAGCCAATTGGCAACCTATTCTCACGAACCCGCCAATCATCGGCGTGCTACGATTTGTGGATTCCGCAACGACCAACATGCCTAACCGGTTTTATCGGGCGGAGGAGAAGTGAGAATTTGGCAAGCCTAGACCTTTCGGCATGCAGCTTGTAGCAAGAGCCGCACCTATTGGGTTCAGACTGGAACAGCACACGCTTGTCCTCTTTCTTTGCCGCGCCCAGCCCATCGGCATTTGTTTCGCGCCATCGGCGTTCTCGTCATAGTTTCTCCCCTAATAACCAATGTCAGTGAGTTCTCGCGCACAGACATAATTACCGCCATGCGTCCAGGTTGCACATTCGTTCTCCTCATAGCCGCGCTCGCCGGATGCTCGCCAGTTCAGAAGCCGTCAACCTCGGCGAGCAAGCCCGTAGGCCGCGCCGGCACGGTGGATGCCACGTCGGTACGGGGCAAGGTGATGTGCGGTTACCAAGGCTGGTTCCGGTGCCCGGATGACGCGGCCAACCTGGGGTGGATTCATTGGAGCCGCGATTCGCAGCGGATCGCGCCGGACCTGCTGACCTTCGAGATGTGGCCGGACATGGCCGAGTATTCCCCGATCGAGCGTTATCCGGCGCCGGGGTTCACTTATCCCGGAGGCCGGCAGGCCGAGCTGTTCAGCTCCGACAACGCTCGGACTGTGCTCCGCCATTTCGAATGGATGCGTGATTACGGCATCGACGGCGCCTGGCTGCAGCATTTCCTTGTGGACCTGCCCGGTGGACCGGTGGCGAACCGTTATCCCTCCCGTTTGCGTGTGCTCAACCATGTCCGGGCTGCCGCGCTCAACACCGGCAGGGTCTGGGCGCTTTCCTATGACATAGCGGGCATGCCAGCGGATCGGGTCTTCGAGGTCCTCACCTCGGATTGGAAGAAAATGGTGGACGAACGAGTTGTCGATGATCCGCGTTACTTGCATCAGGGCGGCCAGCCGGTCGCGCAAATCTGGGGCTTCTACTTTCAAGACCCGCACAACCTGATGAGCGCCGAGCTGGCTAACCGCCTGATCGACTTCTTCCGAACCGCCGGCCCGTACTCTGCCTTCCTGATCGGCGGCGGCGACTGGGACTGGCGGCACAATCCCGATCCCGCGTGGCAGCAGTTCTACAAGCAATTCGGCGCATATTGCCCTTGGAATATTGGCAATTATGTGCCCGACGCGAACGGAGTGAAGCACGCGGCGACCAATAACTGGGCCGAAGATCAGCGCGAGTGCGAACGGCTCGGGATGCTCTGGATACCCGTCGTCTATCCGGGCTTCAGTTGGGATAACCTGCAGCGCCAGGCGCCAGGTGCGAGTTTGATTGAGCGCCGGGGTGGCCGGTTCCTCTGGGAACAGTTCCACGCGCTGTCCATGCTGGGCGCGGATACAGTCTATGTGGCCATGTTTGACGAGGTGGACGAGGGCACGGCCATCTTTAAAGTCACCAGTTCACCCCCTACGCAGGGGCACTTTGTCGGCTACGATGGGTTACCCAGCGACTGGTATCTGCGGCTCATCGGAGAGGCAGCACAGCGGTTGCGCGACAAACAACCCATCCCGCCTGAGATCCCACTCCGGCGTTAAACCAAAAGCGAAAAACAAGCTTGCCGCTTCCCCAGCGGAGGCATAAGACACCTGATAATGGATACAAAGCAAAAACCAGTTCTAGTCAGTTTATCCGCAACCACCCCAACCAATCCGTGAAACCTTGGTCTGCCCTCAGGCTCATCGGCGTCGGCACTCTCGCTGCCGTCCTCGGCGCGCGGTCGGCCCACGCAGCCGATTTCTTCAACGGCGGATTTGAAACAGGTTCGTTCGATGGGTGGACCCAGAACGGCGGAGAATGGGTTGGCGGAACGAACTACCCCGCAGACTATTCCTTCGGCGACAGCCCGTATCAGTCCGCAATTGTTGAACCCGGCGATGTTCATTGCCTGGCCGGCATGGGCGTAAGTGTCAACCAGGTTCGCAGCGGCAGTTATGCCGCCCGCATCAACAGCAACGATTCCTATATTACGGGCGGCTTTGCTAACTGCCACTTCTCGCAGATTCAGCAGACCGTGAGCAACTGGAACTCGCCATATTTCTCCTTTGACTGGTCTGCGGTCCTGCAAGATAGCGGACACGCCCGGGTAAGCCGCCCGCATTTCCGTGTCATTGTCGAGGACCTCACCACCGCCACTACGATCCACGACATTGCTTACTATTCGGACAATCTGCCGCCAGACATGGTCCAGCGCACAGGCCCATCCACGGAGGACTGGGCCTATACCGGCTGGCAGCATGCGCAGCTCAACACGCCCGGCCTGACGGGTGACACCCTGAAGCTGACGATCCTGGCTTCCGATTGCGCGCAGTCCGGGCACGACGGCGCCCTGTACGTGGACAACATCATGGGAACGCCAGGCACCGGGAACGAGCTGCCGGTGGCCGTGCCGGTGGTGCGGCCAAATCGAGTGCCGGCGGGCACCACGGTGACGCTCGACGGCAGCGGATCCCACGATTTGGAAAATGACAGCATCGATCTCTACGACTGGGACTTCGATCGCGACGGTGTGACGGATCTGTCCGGTGAAGCGCTGCAGACGTGGACGATTCCCTCGACCTGGGCCCCTGGCACTTACACTCTGAACCTGCGCGTTCGCGAGCAACTCCCTGCGCCGACACCTGCTCAGTGGTCGGCCTGGGCGCCGGCCACATTGACTGTCCTCGGCCCGCCTGACGCCTCGCATTCGACGGTGAGCCCGGCTACCGCCTCAATCCTGGCGAACGGCCAGAGCACGAAGGTGATTACCGTGCAGGCACGCGACGTGAATGACAATGTCCTGAACACCGGCGGCGAGACGGTCATGATCAGCCTCTCGTCCGGGACCGGCACGAACAGCAGCACGACGGACAACGGCAACGGCACCTATACCGCAACGGTGACGTCGCCGACTACGGCGGGTTCGGGCACGTTCACGGCGACGATGGGGGAAATCGCCGTGGGCACGGCGGTCGGTGCACAGCAGTCGGTGGTGACCTATTTCTTCCCTCCGTATCTCAGGGCTGCCCTCACCTCGACCAACACTGTGGTCATCTCGTGGGCGTTGTCTGAGATCAGTGGGCGCCTGCAAGCCACCACCGAGCTGCCCACCACCCGCAGTATTTGGACTGACCTTTCGTATCAAACCAACGGCGCAACCTGCAGCCGCATCGAGTCCCCGCTCGCCAGCAACAACTTCTACCGCCTTACACTGCCCTGAGCTGATTGCAGAAGATGCAGAGCACTCACGCTTGAGATGCCCCCTGCCCCGCGAAGCGTATGGAGTGCGTCCAGCTTGCTGGCGCTGTCGTAAGGCCGTGGTAGCGCGGCAGCGGGAGCAAGCTCCGTGCAGTCCAAACGCTTCGCGCAATTCGGGTGCGGCGCTCCCAAGCTGGGGTATTGAGCGACAGAAGGGAACGCGCGGGCTATTTGAAATGAGCTACGTCCGGGCATAGATTAGTCCTCATGAACCCCACTTGTTCCCGGTTCCTATTGCTGGCGTTGCTGGTTGCTATGGTTGGGCCTGGCCACTTGCTCGCGGCACCAGCGCTCCTGGTCGGCTCTGCCGCCGGGGTCCCCGGCACCACGGTGCCGGTGCCGGTCAACTTCACCACCGATACCAATGCGCCTTCGTTGCAGTTCGATTTGCTCTATGCCACCAACTACCTTGCGCCGGGCGCGCCGGTCGGCGGCAGCGCGCTGGCCGATCAATTGGTCTTCTATACCAACGGGGTCTTGCCCGGGGTGTATCGCATATTGATGTTGTCCTTCTCCAACGCGCCACTGACCAACGGCGTGCTGGTCTATGTTCCGTTCACCATCGCCAGCAACGCGCCAGATCACGACGAGGGTCTTTCGTTAAGCAACGTGGTCGTCTCCAGCCCGGATGGATTTGCCGTGCCAGCCACTGCGTCGGGCGGAGTTTTGGCGATTGCCACGCCGCCTCGCTTCACCGCCATCGCGCGGACCAACGGCGGCGTCACTCACCTGCAGCTTGTCGGCACTTCAGGCCGCACCTATGTGCTCCAGGCCGCGGCCAACCTCCCTCCACCCCAATGGACGGCCCTCCAAACCAATGTCGCCACCAATGGGGTCCTGGGTTTCGACGACCCCGCTCCCGTCGGCTTCCGCTACTATCGGGCCGTGGTCGTCCCGTGAAGTCCTGGAAGGCGGCATGCATTACAAAAATGTAATTCCCTTTGTTGAAATTAAACCTGCCCTCTGAGCGTCTGATGCAAAGTTATGCACATCGAAGAGAAGAAGCGTCCGCAAGGACTGGAGAAGGGGCAGCTCTGGAAGATCGAGCATGGTTACGTGTACATAGCCGAACTGGGGAAGCGGCTCATCCACTATAAAATGCTCCGGCAATTAAACCAAAAGGCGGTGCCGACCAGCTTGATAGGCATTGATGCCCTGATCATTTTCCTCAGGCAAAGCGAAGCTGAGTTGATGACCGATGTGCCGGCTAATTGAGGCAAGGCAGGAGCGCAGTGATGGGTTAAGTGGGAGGATTTCCGCAGGCGCCAAGGGCACGGGTGCGGAGACCGAATAAGGGCTTAGATTGCCAGCCATCTTTTTAGCTTATACACTTTGCGATTGACAGTAGTTTCCCCAAAGCGGTAATTTAGAGCAAGCTGGCCTGCGCGCAGGCCATATTTACGACAGGCGCAGACCTTGTTGGTGCCGGTCTTTGGAGCGATGAAATCGTCTGCCCGCAGTGGCGGTCGGCTCGACGCGTCTGGGACAAGGTTGTATTCGTCCTTCACCCGCCAGGTGCTTTCCACAATCTCGAAGGAGCGCCGGTATTGGCTCACCCAACAATTACACCGCGGACGGAGAGAAAGGAGTCCCTTATGAATTCAAGGCCCGACCTCACAAACAAATCATGCAAATGCATGAATCGGCTTCTGGTTGCCGGAGTGGGAGTGTTGATGCTTCTGTGTGTGACCCCAGGCAACAGCCCGGCGCAGACTTATAGAGTTATCCATAACTTCAGCCGCATCGACGGGGTGAATTGGATGACGGCATTGGTGTCGTCCGGTACGACACTGTATGGAGCCGCATCCACCGGAGGTAGTTCCGATTACGGGACCCTGTTCAAAATAAACACTGATAGCAGCGGTTTTGCTGTGTTGAGGGATTTTACCAACTGGAGCGACGGCGCTTATCCGAGAGGAAGCATGGCACTGGCTGATGATACGCTGTATGGGGCGACATCCGGAGGCGGCAATGGCGGCATTAATGGCGGAAGCGGCGTCTTGTTCAGGATCAACACTGATGGCAGCGGATACACCGTGCTCAAGCGTTTTGACAGTGTGGAAGGTGGGCCGTTGGGTGGAGTGCTGTTGTCCGGTTCCGCACTTTACGGGACGACACTCGGGGGTGGGAGTTCCGGCTGGGGGACCGTATTCCGCATCAATATTGACGGAAGCGGTTTCACATATCTCAAGCAATGGACCTCCGCGGATGGGGCTTATCCGTTTTGGCCGGCAGGGAACCTAGTATCATCGGACATGACTTTGTATGGCACCACCTCCCAGGGTGGTAGTTCCGACTATGGAACGGTGTTCAAAATCAACACGGATGGTACTCATTATGGTGTGCTCAGGAGCATGTGCTGTGACGGTCCATTTGGTAACCTCATGCTGTCGGGCAATTCTCTTTACGGGACGACTGGAAACATGAACGGTCCGGGCACAGTGTTCCGCGTCAACACGGACGGCAGCGGTTACGCCACACTTAAACAATTCAACAGCTACGATGGGCAAGGTCCGCTAGGAGGCATGGTGATGTCCGGGACTACACTATATGGGACGACTGCAGGAGGCGGAATCTCTAATAATGGCGTGATATTCAAAATCGACAGCACTGGCAGCGGTTACACTGTGCTCAAGTACTTCCTTGGCAGCGACGGTTCCTGTCCAACAACGTGTTTGGCGATGTCAGGCAGCACATTGTATGGGATCACATCTTCTGGCGGTATTTCCAACTCCGGCGTGTTATTCGCTTTGGGGTATCCTCCAACCATACAAGCAGCCCCTCAAACCCAGACGGCTGAGGTGGGGTCGGCAGCAGCTTTACGGGTGGAGGCGGGCGGCTCATCGCGGCTGTGCTCCGTGTGGTATCTCAACGACACCAACCTCCTCAGTTGCAGCACAAACTGGCACTTGGAGCTGACCAATTTGCAATTCTCTCAGTCGGGCGCCTACAGCGTGGTGGTCAGCAATGTACTCGGCGCAGCCACCAGCTCTCCGGCCATGCTCAATGTGATTGCGGCAGTCGAGCGCAGGCCGGTTCCGGGCGTCAAGATGACGGGCGAAACCGCCAGTTTGTTGAACGTGGATTGCGCCGATTCGCTCAGCCCCGCACCGAATTGGGCCACGCTCGGTTCCGTCAGTCTGACCAGCACGTCGCAATATTGCTTCGATCTTACCCTGCCGCTGCCGCCACAGCGGTTCTACCGGGCGTGGCAGACGGGCACGCCGGGCGTGAGGCCGTCTCTGGACCTGCACCTGGTTCCAGCGATCACGTTGACGGGCAACCTTGGCAGCTCTGTACGCTTGGATTACATCAACCAGTTTGGCCCGACAGACGCCTGGGTCACGCTGGACACGGTGACGTTGACCAACACGTCGCAGCTTTACTTCGATACCTCGGCGCCCGGCCAGCCGCAACGGCTCTACCGGCTGGTTCCGTTACCATGAACAGGATTCAACAATCTCGAAGGAGCGCCCGTATTGGCTCACACAACAATTACAGCACGAAATGAGAGCAAGAAGCGTTCTATGAACACAAAACCAAACCTACGAATTGGGCGGTGGATACGAACAGCTCAACCTCGGGCCGCACGAACGGCCACATTGTTGCTGCTGCTGTTGACCCTGCCCGCCGCCGCGCAAGCCCAATTCAGTTGCACGATCAATAACGACGCCATTACCATCACGCAATTTGCTATCAGTCAGTACTTCTCCCTTCTTACCGTGCAGATGGGCAGGCTGACCAATGGAACACAAAACCAACATTGCTTATGAAAAACTCACTCTCGCTGATCCTTCTGCTGGCCACGACCACTCTGGCTTTCGCCCAAGGCAAGCTGTCATTCCAAGTTAATTCTGATAACTTGATCTATTTCGCCCCTGACACAACGCTCCTCGCCCCGGGTGACGGGAGCAAATCCTTCGGCGGCTTTCCGCTTGCAGGAAGCGGTGCGTACACGGGCCCCGGGTCAACCATCGCCGCGCTGTCGGGTGCCCCGGCACTGATCGCCGGCCTGTGGGCCGGCACCTCACCCAGTTCGCTGATTCTGCAAACGACCACCACCATCGGCGACTTTAACCTCGAAGGCCAAGTGAACCCAGTGAATTGCACGTTCGTCAACCTGCCCGCCGGCGTGCCGGCATGGTTCCAAGTCCAGGTCTATGACAGCCGGTCGAGGGATGCATACGCAGCCACGAGCGCAGGATTGTACTATGGAACGAGCCCGATCTTTCAGGCAACTCCGCAGGCTGCCGGTTACCCTCCGATCTACCAGAGAACAACGCCGGTCAGTTCGACTTGGGCGCCTGGGAGATACGTGCCTGTGGACTATCCTGGCACCCACGGCGGCATTAGCGTTCAAGTCATGGGATGCTTAGGCCCGTATTTTGTCCAGATTACGCCCCAGCCAACAAACCAGACGGTGGTTCTGGGTGGCACCGCGATATTTTACGCCGGAGCTAGGGCATGTCCTCCGCCGCAGTACCAATGGTACTTTAACGGGGTGAGTATTCCTGGGGCCAACGACTGCACCGTTACGGGGGGGTATGGGTCGATCAGCTACAGCGCTCTTCAGATCGCGAATGCGCAGATGACCAATGCCGGGATCTATTATGCGGTGCTGAGTAACCCGTCCTGGGGTTCCCAGGGGGGGTCGTTCACACCAGCGCGAGTGCCACCCTTACTGTTCTAGTGAAGCCAACCATCACCTTTCCACCGCAAAGCCAAACCGCTGAGATAGGCTCCTCCGTTGGGTTCTACGTCAACGCCACTAACACCCTGCCGCTGAGTTATCAGTGGTTCTTCAACAGCACCATTGCGATCACAGGCAGCACCACCAACTGCGCCCTGCTGCTAACTAATGTCCAGCCCTCCCAGGCCGGGGCTTACACAGTCGTCGTCACGAATATTGCCGGGGCCGTAACCAGTTCCCCTGCCATGCTCAGCGTCATTCCACCTGTCGAGCGCAGGCCGGTTCCGGGCGTCAAAGTGACGGGCGAAGCTGGGAGTTTGTGGAACGTGGATTACGCCAACTCCGTCAGGCTGGCGCCGAATTGGACCACGCTCGGGTCCGTCAGCCTGACCAGCACATCGCAATACTACTTCGATCTTACTCTGCCGCTCCAGCCGCAACGGTTCTACCGAGCTTGGCAGACCGGCGCGCCAAGCGTGCTTCCGTCCCTGAGCCTGCCCGGCATGGTTCCGGCGATCATGTTGACGGGCAGCATTGGCGGCTCTTTACGCCTGGATTACATCAACCTGTTTGGTCCGACGGATGCCTGGGTCACGCTGGACACGGTGACGTTGACCAACACGTCGCAGCTTTACTTCGACATCTCCGCGCCGATGCAACCGGCACGGCTCTACCGACTTGTTCCGTTACCGTGAAACGGGTTCCACATTCTGGAAGGAGCACAAGTATGGTTCACCCAACAATTACAGCACGAAAGGAGAGAAAGCACTCTTCTATGAATACAAACACAACGTTAAGCAAAGGGTCGCGGATACAACTAAACCAATCGCTGGCGGCACGAGCGGGCATTTTATTGCTGCTATTGACGCTGCCCGCCGCTGTGCAAGCCCAATTCAATTATACGAACAATAGCGACGGCACAGCCACCATCACAGGATATACCGGTCCCGGCGGTGATGTGAGCATCCCGAGCACGATCAATGGACTGTCGGTCACCAGCATCGGCTACCCGGCATTTTACAACGGCGCCTCTCCCGGGCCCGGCATACTGACCAGTATCACGATCCCCGACAGCGTCACCAGCATCGGGGACTACGCGTTCGCTTGGAACCTTACCCTGAGCCGCGCCACGCTAGGCGACGGCCTCAGGACCATCGGCGCCGGGGCGTTCTCATACTGCGGTCTAATCACCATTACTATCCCAAGCGGGGTCACCAGCATTGGGGACCGTGCATTCACATACTGCGGCAACCTAACCGGAGTGTATTTCCAAGGAAACGCCCCCAGTCTTGGTGGCTCGTTCGTGTTCCAAGGAGACAACAACATCGTGTATTACGCGCCTGGAACGACCGGCTGGGGGTGGACGTTTGGCGGTCGCCCGACGGCGCTGTGGAATCCGCCAGTGCCCTTTTTTTACACGACCAATGGCGGCACGATCACTATCACTGGATTCTCAAGTCCGGTTCGTGCAGTGACCATCCCCGACACGATCAATGGCCTGCCAGTCACCAGCATCGGGGACGATGCGTTCTTTCAATGCACCAACCTGACCAGCGTCACGATCGGTAATGGCGTTACCAATATCGGAAACTATGCCTTCTATGGGTGCACCAGCTTGACCAACATCACGATCCCCAACAGCGTCACGAGCATCGGGAACTACACATTCCCAGGGTGCGGCAGCTTGACCAACATCACGATCCCAGACAGCGTCACCAGCATCGGGGACGGCACGTTCGAATGGTGCAGCAGCTTGACCAACATCACGATCCCCAACAGCGTCACCAACATCGGAGGGGGTGCGTTCATGGACTGCACCAGCCTGACCAGCGTCACCATCGGCACCAACGTCGCCAGCATCGGAGATCGGGCGTTCGGTGCCTGCAGCAGCCTCACCAGTGTCATGATCCCCAGCAGCGTCACCGACATCAGGCGCCAAGTGTTCGTAGGCTGCACCAGCCTACCGGCAATCACGGTAGATGTGCTCAATCCCGTCTATAGCAGTGTGGCTGGGGTCCTGTTCAACAAGAGCCAGACCACGCTCAACGAATATCCGGCAGGCAAACCGGGAACCTCCTATACGATCCCCAACAGCGTCGTCAGCATTGGGGACTGGGCGTTCCATTACTGCACCAGCTTGACCAACCTCACGATCCCCAACAGCGTCACCAGCATCGGGAACTATGCATTCGAAGACTGCGCCAGTCTGACTGGGGTCCATTTTGAGGGCAACGCCCCCAGCCTAGGTGGCTCGGACGTTTTCTACGATAACAACAAACCGACCGTCTATTACTTGCCGGGAACCACTGGCTGGGGCGCGACCTTTGGCGGTTGTCCGATAGCGTTGTGGGTTCAAGAGCCCACCATCCAATCGTCTCCCCTAACCCAGACGGCTGAGACGGGGTCGGCCGTTGGCTTGTGGGTGGACGCGAGCAGCCCATTACCGCTGTTCTACCTGTGGTATCTCAACGCCACCAATCTCATCAGTTGGAGCACAAACTGCGAGTTGCAACTGACCAACATATCCTTCTCTCAATCGGGTGCCTACACGGCAGTGATCAGCAATGTGCTCGGCGCCGTCGCTAGTCCGCCGGCCCTGCTCAATGTGATTGCGGCAGTCGAGCGCAGGCCGGTTTGGGGCGTCAAAGTGACGGGCGAAAGCTCAAGTTCGTTGAACGTGGATTACGCCGACTCCCTCGGGCCCACGCCGAATTGGACCACGCTCAACTCGGTGAGCCTGACCAGCAGGTCGCAGTATTGCTTCGATCTTACCCTGCCGCTCCCGCCGCAACGGTTCTACCGGGTGTGGCAGACGGGAACGCCGGTCGTGGTTCCGTCTCTGGACCTGCACCTGGTTCCGGCGATCACGTTGACGGGCAACATCGGCGACTCTGTGCGCCTGGATTACATCAACCAGTTTGGTCCGACCGACGCCTGGGTCACGTTGGACACGGTGACGTTGACCAACACGTCGTAGCTTTACTTCGACGTCTCCGCGCTGGGGCAACCGCAAAGGCTCTATCGGCTTGTTCCGTTACCATGAACCGGGTTCCACATTCTGGAAGGAGCACAATTATGGTTCACCTAAGAATTACAGCACGAAATGAGAGAAAGCAGTCTTCTATGAATACAAACACAACGTTAAGCAAAGGATCGTCGATACAGCTAAACGAGCGTCGGGCCGCACGAGCGGGCATGTTGCTGCTGCTGGTGCTGCTGTTGGCGCTGCCCGCCGTGGTGCAAGCCCAATTCACTTACACCACTAATAACGGCACCATTACCATAACAAAATACACCGGTCCTGTCACTGCGGTGACCATCCCCGACACGATCAATGGCCTGCCGGTCACCAGCATCGACAAGGCGTTTTACAACGGCGCTACTCCCGGGCAAGGCATCCTGACCAGCATCACGATCC
>PLZQ01000335.1 GCA_003152225.1 Limisphaerales bacterium
TAAAGTATGGGCTGGAGCCGACGGGATAAGTCGCCAGGGCCTGGAACGAACCGTCCGGCGTGTTGAGCGGGTTCAGACTGAGAGAAGTGGCCAGCCCCGGGCTGTCGTTGGTGCGGTTTTCGAATTGAAAGAGGTCGAGGCGCTCGATCGTGAAGTTGCGGGTGAAAGCGGGTGTAAGAGGGTTTCCGGCGCGGTCGGTGACGAGCGAAGATATAGTCAAACGATAATTGCCGGGTTGGAGCGGGCCATCGGCGAGGGCAAAAGTGGCTGTGGTGCCGGTGACGTAAGCGGGAGAGAGGAGCGGGTACACCTGGTCGTCGGCGGTATTGAAGACCGTGTCGGGGCCGGCATTGCGGAGCGAGTAATTGGCCAGGTTGTTGGCCGATGCCGGGGCCATCGGCTCAGAGAAGGTAACGTCAAAGGAGTTGATGATGTTCGTGGAAGTGGCGCCTTCGGGCGGCAGCGTGACCGCTAGAACGGATGGCGCGATCGAGTCGGTGACGGTGAGAGTGAGGAAATACCGGGCGAAGAGATCGCGGTTGGTCGCGCTGCTGACCTGGGCGAAATAGAGGCCATGGGCCGGCACGACGAAACTGAAGGACTGGTTGGTTGTGAGAATGGGGATGGACTGGCCATCTTGAAAAAGTGCGAAAACGGCGTTGCCCGGCTGGAGAGTGCTGGATGGGCCGGTATAAATATCTGCGGCGATAGCGTTGCCAGCGTCGAGCACGCCCAGGTTGTAGAAATCGCCAGCCGAGTCGTCGGCCGGGAGGGTGGCACCGACACGATACCGGTAACTGCCCGCCACAACCTCGGAATTAGGGAAATTAGCCTGGTTGGTTGTATTGTTCGGCTCGATTTCAAGCGTGGGCCCGCGGGAGAGATCAACCCGGAGGCGGTAATTGGAGACTTGCGTGTCGGAATAGACCCGAACGCGGTAAGTGCCTGGGCTAGAGAGCAATGTATTGTAACTTTCAGCAATGCCGGAGGTGCTGCCGTCAACACTGACAATAGTTTGTCCTGAAGGGTTCAGGACGCGAAGTCTCGGACTCGAATTGCCGATGGCCGTTTCGATGCGCACGGTGATCCGGTCGCCGGTCTCGGCCTCGAGGGTCCAATCGTCGGCGAGCGCGGAGCCGGTGCCGTCGAAAGCGTTGGTTACCGAAGCAGTGAAAAAGCTGCTGGCAGCCGGAGTCTCAGCGAACTGCAGCGGCGCCACTTGCTGGGCGGAAGCGGTCAAGCAAAGACCGAAGGCTAATGGCAGCAAGCTGAAGGACAGCCAACGGGGGACGGGACCAGCAAACGCGGCCGATCGAAGCAGGCGGGTAGAATTGTGGGTTGTCATAAGTATAGGTAAAGGGTCAAGGATTTAAGCCAAAGGCTAATCGTGGAGCAGATTCGAAGTGGAAGATGCCAACACAATAGGCCGACAAGCGTAAGCCAAGGATGGCAGACCTCGAACAGCGCGGCGACCAAACGCTCTGTGCATATGTGTGCAATTATGTTTCCTAGCTTGCTAGCAGGTCACTTTATCGTCCCCATTAAACTATTGCAAGTCAATTGTGCGACAATCTTGCGACAGCCAGTCTTGTGTGGCTGCAGGATGAAGCGGAGGAAGAGAGCTAGTTGTTTGCGATTGGGCCACGGCGGGTCTATGGTGGACGGCAGCGTCCTTTGAAAGCCACATCAGACATTCACTTACTACCGCATGGTTCATCCGCCGTC
The DNA here is from genome assembly GCA_003152225.1 of Limisphaerales bacterium. Classification (GTDB taxonomy): domain Bacteria; phylum Verrucomicrobiota; class Verrucomicrobiia; order Limisphaerales; family UBA8199; genus PALSA-1440. Next base: position 1,726 of record PLZQ01000335.1, read on the forward strand.
CGCAGCCGGAGAGCATGGGAAGTCGTGCGCGCAGCCGGAATGGGGGCCGTGGTGATGCTCACGAGTGGTTTCGGCCCCGGTCTTTCACCTCACCCCGGCCCGCTCCTTAAGGGAACGGGAGGAGCGCGGCGGATTCTGGTGATGCCGGTGGACGAAGCGCGGGTTGCGGCATTGGAGAGATTCCATGCGGCGGCAAAGACGCGGATCCTCCGTGTGTTTCCAGGGCAAGGTTCGGTGCAGGTGCTGGAGCTGAGCGCCGGGGAGCCAATCGAGGAGGCACTGGCGAGTTATCGCGCGAGCGGGTTGGTGCGTTTCGCAGAACCTGATTATGCAGTGTCGGCGGCGGGTCTGTTGCCAAGCGACCCGCATTTCCAGGACGGGACGCAATGGAGCTTGAACAATTACGGTCAAAGTAGCGGCTTGCCGGATGCGGATATCGACGGCCCGGAGGCGTGGGACGTGCGGTGGAGCGCGAGCAACGTAGTGGTGGCCATCGTCGATACTGGGGTGCGGCACACTCACGAAGATCTGGCCGGCAATATGTGGCGCAACCCGGCCGATAACACGCCCGGGTTCAATGGGCTGACAGGCGGGCATGACCCCTGGGACGACAACGGTCACGGGACGCATCTGGCCGGGATCATCGGAGCCGTGGGTGACAATGGCCTCGGAATTGCGGGCGTAGCGTGGCGGGTGCAAATCATGGCGTGCAAGTTCCTCGACAGCACCGGCAACGGTTACAATTCGGACGCGATCAGTTGCATCGAATTTGCCCGGACCAATGGGGCCAACATCATCAATTTGAGCTGGGGCGGCCCGGATTATTCGGACGCGGTTTCGAATGCGCTCTGGTTTGCGCGCCGGGACGGAATCGTGGTGGTGGCTGCCGCGGGGAACAATGCGGCGAACACGGACCTGATTCCATTCTATCCCGCGGGGATTCGCCTGGACAATATCGTGGCGGCGGGGGCATCAACCCGCCTGGATGGGGTGTGGATTCTCTCGAATTACGGGGTTGCGAGTGTGGACTTGTTTGCTCCGGGCGCAGCCATCTACTCGACGGCGAATACGGGCGACAGTGCGTACGTGAGCCAGGACGGCAGCTCGATGGCGTCGGCGTGCGTGGCGGGAGCGTGCGCGCTGTTGCGGGCGCAGGAACCGGCGCTGCCGCCAGCGGGGTTGATCGGGCGCTTGCTGGCGGCAGTCGATAAGAAGCCGGCATTTGCCAACAAGTGCGCCAGCGGCGGGCGCCTGAACCTGCGCCGGGCGCTGGATCGTCCGGCGATCACGGCGCTGCCGAACGCGTCGCCGTTCGAACTGCTCGTGACCGGGGCGCCGCAGCACTGGTACGTGATCGAGGCCACAACTAATCTCGCGACCTGGAGCGCGGTGCAAACCAATCGCACCGATGCCTTCGGCGCATGGACCTTCACTGACCCACCTCTCACGAGCCAGCCGCTTCGGTTTTACCGGGCGGGACCGGGGCCTTGAGAAATGCCGAGTGTGGAATGCAGAGTTCCCGGGCATTACAAAAGCTCTTACGAATTATACCCAATCGGGGAGCCGGCCGCCCGTCCAAACAGGAGAGATTGACTACAGATAAAACTATGAACACGAAACGATGGATGGTTGGTTTGATAATGGCGGGCAGCGCGGCAATGGTCACGGGCTGCGCCGAGCGGCGGGTGGTTTATGTGCCGGTGTATTCGGCTCCGCCCGGTTACGCATATTCCACCGCTCCCGGCTACCCGGCAGCCCCGGTGACGGCCCAGCCCGGCGTAACTACATGAAGAGTATGAAACCTGCGTTGCTTATCAGTTGCGGTCTGGCGCTGAGCATTTGGACCGCGCCCGCCCAGCAGCAAACCAACATCGCCCCACAGGCCGACCGCGTGTTGTCCGCCGCCTGCCAGTATTTGGCTGAAGCTCCGTGGTTCAGTCTCACGGCCGAGGTCTGGCGGGAGCACGTGACAGCCTCGGGTCAAAAACTCCAGTTCACGCGAACGGTCAGCATGGACGTGAAACGCCCCAACCGTCTGCACATGGAAATCACCTCCCCGCATACCCAGCGCGGCTTTTGGTATGACGGCAAGTCGCTGACGGTTCTGGACCGCCTGCCCAACCTCTTCAGCATGGCCGCCATGCCGGGCACCCTCGACGCGGCGCTGGACAAGGCGCGCGATGATTTCGGGATTGACCTGCCGCTCGCGGACCTGGCGGTGAGCGACCCCTATAGCAACGCGACCGCCAAGGTGCTCAAAGGGACCTACTATGGCCTCTCGCCGGTGCTGGGGATCAATTGCCATCATCTGGCGTTTACCCAGGAAAACGTGGATTGGCAGATCTGGATTCAGGACGGGCCCCAGCCACTCATCCGCAAATTCGTCATCACGCATAAGCAGGATGCCGGGGTGCCCGAGTTTACCACCCTGATTACCCGGTGGGACTTGACGGACCGAATTGCCGATTCCGATTTCGTGTTCGAGGCGCCGCGGGAGGCAAGCGCCATCGAAATGCGCCTGGACCAGCCCAAACGCAACGAGGGCGCGCCCGCACAGCCCGCGCCGCTCAGCAGCCCGAAAAGCAAATAGGTGACGTATATGAAAACCAAATTCTCCAGCCATTATCGGTTCATGTTCCTGGCCACGCTGGCCGCCGTTTGCGCCTGCGCGCCCGTGCTCCGGGCCGAGTGGGGCAGTCTCCGCGCCAACAACCGGCGCGGGCACGGACCCGAAATCGAGCGCGGTCACCCGGAGGTCGCGCGCGCGGAAGAACGGAGGCGTTTGGACATCGAAGCGGAGCGTCGGCATGCCTTTTACTGGGCGGGCTACCGTCCAGGACTGGCGGTGAGCGTTTTACCGGCCGGATACGTGCAGGTCGCGATCGGGGGGGTAGGCTTCTACTATTGATTCTGCTGAAGAACCCCTCTGATCAAAAAGTGACAGTGAAAAAGACCATCTCAGATGTATNNAAGGGGGGGTTCTTCAGCAAAATCACTATTATGACGGCGTCTATTTCCAGCCGACAACCGCCGGCGCCTACGCCGTCGTGGCACCGCCCGTGAGCGTGATCGTTCCGCAAGTGCCGAACGGCGCCGAAGCAATCGTCGTGGGGCCGACGACATATTATTTCGCCGGGGGGGCCTTCTATCTGCAACAGCCGACCGGATTCGCCGTGGTGCCCGCGCCCCTGGGCGTGACCGTGACTGGGCTGCCGCCCGGCGCTGCGCCTGTCACCCTCAATGGGGCGATTTACTATACGACCGGCTCCGCGTATTTCCGGCCGGTGATGCAGGCCGGTGTGACGGTTTATGTCACCGCTCGCCCCTGAGCGGGTGCCTCGAAAGAGGGATGACGGGTCTTNNCTCCATACGCATCTTGGCGATGCAGCGTGGATGGGGAATTTGTTGACGCTAAGTTTCAGTTCTTCCTGCAAAAAGTTCTTGATAAAGCTGACAAAACATAATACAAAGCACGCAGTTCTAAACTCAACTGAAAAAAACGTATGAAAAGAACCTCACTGGTAAGGGTTGGCGTATCTGGTTTTAATTCTACGGTGAGGAATCAAGAAATGCTCTGTTTGAAGAAACTCGTCGTATTGGCGGGAGCAATCCTGCTCTCGATGC
>PLZQ01000187.1 GCA_003152225.1 Limisphaerales bacterium
GGTCCAGACCGATCGAGTAACTCTCCGGGACCATCGCCCAGTCACTGTCATCTCCATCGATCCGAGGAATCTTGTCCGCGGGAAACTGGAAGACCTTGAAGATCTGTGCCGGGGGCGGAGCCGTCCCCACCCGCTCGGTCCGCAACACCGGATCAGGCTGCGCTGGGGGCGCCTGTTGCGCCTCCAAAGCGACAGCCGAAAAAAACATCGCCATTAGAATCGTCACAAATCTTAAAGATCTCATTCTTCCGATCCCCCTTTNNTTGTTTGCATCGCTTCGCCAAAGTACTCCGGCCGATTGGTCCCCCACCTCAGCTTGCAGTCCCGCAGCATCACATGATCCGCGTCCTCAATACTGAACCACGCTGTCTCGTGCGGCTCGTGCCCGGCATCGCCGTAGTCGGCCGGTTGTCATACACTCCACCCTTGTATCTGGTCCACCGGTCCAGAGTCACGTCCACGCGGTCCAGCACAATGTCGTGCGGCCGGCTCGCTTCACTTCCACACACTCTTACACTGTTTTCCGCCCGGCCTGTCACATTCTCGACCGTTATATGGTGCAGAACTCCCAGTTTCGATCCCGCCGTGCGCGGAATGGCCGTAAACGAGATTGCTTCGCCTCTTCCCCACCACGGATCAGAAAAGTATCTTGACTCAAACGTGATGTCTTTGAACGAAATATTGTAGACACTTCCCGCGTCCCGCAATTGGATACAAAGCCCCCGCGAGCTTGTTTTGATCCGGCAGCGCTCAAACGTTACATCATGCACATCTGAAGTCGTNNACCTGCGTCCTGCGTCTCGATTACGCAGTCTCGAACTCTCACGTTCGTTGACGGTCCGAAGTCCTTCGCCTGCTGGCTCGCCTTCACCACGATCCCGTCGTCTCCGCACGCAATATTGCAATTCTTGATCTCTACGTTCCGCGAGTGATCTGGATCAATCCCATCACAGTTTGGAACATCCAGTAAATTCCGCACCGTCACGTTGTTCACCAAAACCCCATCGCACCCGAGCAAATGCAACCCCCAGTTCGGAGCCTCTGCGAACGAAATGTCCCTCACCTCCAGGTCCCTGCACGACGTCAGCACAAACATCTTCGGCCGCCAATCCTTCGGCTGCCAGATTTCGTTCAATTTGTCATACCCTTTCATGAACTCAGTCGCTCGGCCCTGCAGCGTCCCAGTCCCCGCGATCTTCAGCCCGTGCGCCCCGTTGGCCACAATCAACGCGCTCGGCACGGCTCCCATCCTGTCCGCGTCCGCCGAACTGATGGCTCCTCCCAGGTAGTCCTTACGCCGCAGGCTTGCCAGCAACTCCGCATCATCCGCCAGATGGAAATCGATTCCGCCCTTCAACTCCAACGTCCCTACCAGATATTTCTTTCCACCCCGCACCAGCACCTGCGCCCGTCCGGCGTGAGCAGCAGCCTCATCGATAGCCCGCTGTATCGCCGGGCTATCCAGCACTTTACCATCCCCCACCGCTCCGTACTTTGCCACATCGAATACGCGAGTCGACGGGCCAGCGGCCTTCACCGGCCGCGCGACGGCCGCGCCCGCACAAGCCGCGGCAGCCTTCAAGAGATCCCGCCTTGAAAGCCCAAATCCAGCCCGCTTTCCGCTCATTCAATTTTCCACCGATGCCCAGGGCCAATGCATCCCGCGGCTTAGCGCGCCACCAGCTTAACGGGGCCCAGCAATCCCGACGCTTGGCGCGGCGGAGGCGCACCAAAGCCTCGGCCCGCGGGCGTTGAATCCACCTCGATCACGAGATCGTTGGCGCCCCCCTTCAGGGCACTGGTCACGTCCCAGCGGTAAGGCTGCCACGACCGGGCGCCCAGCTCTTTCCCGTTGAGCGTGACCCGCGCATAGTCGTTCACATTGGCGATCTCCAAATAAACATGTTTCCCTCGAGGCGCCTTGTCCGCGGTGAACTGCCTGTGATAGGTGGTCGGCCCGGCAAAGGAGTTTGTGCCTAACTCCTCCCACGATTTCAGAGGCGTGGTCAACTGCTTGCCGTTCAAGTCCAGCGCCCAATCGCCGTCCAAGGTCATGAGAGTATCGCCGGAAGCAAACGACGGCTCTGGCGTGCCAACTCCCTTGGGCAGCGGCCCGACCACAACCACCTTGGCCTCATAAGGCCCGAGCACGAGCGGAATCTTTACTGCATCCCCGTCGGACGTTGCGCCCGCCATGGGATGAATCTCCCCCGTGCCCAGATCCCAGTCCTGTGCCGTGCCGTGTCCAGCGATGGTGGTCACGCGCGATTCGGTCGCGGCGCTCTCATTGAAGAAGTAGTACATGTCGGTGTCGCTCCAGGTGCGGTGCGTGTAGGTAAGTCTCGGAAAGGCCGAGTCCAGCTTCACGTCCGGCTTGGGAAGCGCCGCAATCACCTGCGGCGTAATATCGCCTGAAGGCTCAATCAGCATGGCGAAGCTCAGGTCGGGCACGTCCTTGGCATCCATAAACGTCCGGTCCACAATCAACCGCGGGGTCTTGCCCACGAAAATCGCCTTCCCGCCTTGTTGCGCAAACTCCTTCAGCCGCTCCAGCCCGGTGCGCGTGATCACCGTCATCGAGGGCAATACGATCGCCTTGTAAACCTGGCCGCTCAGGTTCTTGAAGCCTCCGTCTTCCAGAGTGGCCACGGAACTGAGCGACTGCTCGTCAAAATAATCCCAGTCCACCTGGTGTTCGAACAGCTCCCAGCCCAGCTTGGTGGTGCTGCGGTCAGACTCCTGGGCGTCTTCGCCGCCCATCCAGATGCTGTTGCCGGGATGGTACAAACCAACCTGCGCAGCCGGGCGGCCGATGGCCATCAGATAGCCGGCGCGGTTGGCATACCAGGCAATCATCGCGGCCTCCGGCGGCACCGGGGGCGGCGGGCCGGTTGGCGTCTCGCCGCCACCAGGACCGCGCAGGATCGGGGTCCGGAGCTGCAGCGCGTTCACCCCTCGCACAGCTTGAAAATCCAACTGGTACTTGCCGCCGACGACGAGGCCAGCTTAGGAAAGTTGTTGTTGATGTTCCATTTTCCGTCCAGCACGTGCACCGCGTCCGGCACAAGCTGGTCCAGATTATCGATTCCCGGCACCTCGACATAGCGCTCGTCGCGGAAATAGTC
>PLZQ01000494.1 GCA_003152225.1 Limisphaerales bacterium
CCATTGCATCGAACGACCGTTTCCGGTCAATTGGCTCACATTGACGAAAAGCGGCGCATAGCAGGAGAGCAGAACAATGTCCGAATTACGTTCCATGCAGGTCATCCATGCCCCGTCACCGAGCGCTCCAGCCATGTTCGGCGTAGGCGAACCAACGCGCGTGGCCCATTCGCCGGAGAAAATCCTGGACTGATTCGTCCGCGAATACGTGTCGTATTTCAGGGACTGTGCCATCATTTCTTCCAGTCCACGGTAGTAGTGCTCGTCCACCAAATCCGGGGTGCGGCTCTTGACCCACAGGCTTTGGGGTTGTTCATAACCGGCCGAGGAAATCACCTTCAGGTGCGGATGCTTCTTCTTGATGGCGTCGTAGAATTGCGCGAACCGTCCATCGTAGGTGCCATTGCGGTCGGGGCCGCTGCGGTCAAACCAATCCTCGTTTCCGACCTCCACATATTGCATCTTGAAGGGCTTGGGATGCCCGTCCTTCGTCCGCTGCGCGCCCCACTTTGTGGTGTTGGCGTCGCCGATAAGATACTCGATTTCCTCGAGAGCTTCCTGAACGTAGGGTTCGAGTTGCGGCCCCGCTCCGATGACGCCACCGCGGCCGAGGCAGTAGCCGGCAAAAACGCCGAGCAGGGGTTCCATGTCCAGATCCTCGCACCACTCAGCGAATTCGAGCAGCCCTAAGCCGTCCGTGGACCAGTAACCCCAGGGACTGGGATGGCCAGGGCGCCGTTCGACGGGGCCAATGGTTTCCTTCCAGTTAAACCGCTGATTGAAGGCGTTGCCCTCAAGATAATTGCCGCCGGGAAGCCGGAGGAATTGGGGCTTCATGGCTGCCAGCCATTCCATGATATCGGGGCGGTTGCCGTTCTCGCGATTCTTGTAGGTAGGCGGGAAGAGCGAGATATTCTGCAGCCACAGCGTTCCCGGGATCTTGGTCGTGAGTTTGAAGACGTTTTCCTTGGAAGCGGGAACGTTCTCAGTCTTCAGCTTGGTCTCGAATTTCTTCCATTCGGCAGTCAGACCGGAGATTTCGGCGCTGGCGAAGGTGGCCTTGCCATCGGCGCTTTCAATGCTAACGGTCACCCGGCCGGTGAAACCGGCGGCGGCCTTCGCAAAGAATGACAAGCGATAGGTGGTCTGTGGTTTGACGGGAATACCCCAGTATCCTCCGTTGGCAACACCCGCTGGAGAAGCTGCGGAGGCTGACGAAGCGTCCAGCTTGAGGCTGACGTTCAGGTATTCGTTCAGAGGGTTGGCCGTGTCGAGAACCATCGAGGCACCGCCGACGCCAGTCCAGAATCTGGGCTGGGTGTCGGGTTTGAAGGTGACAGGAAGGTATTTCCCGGCCTCGTAAGTATCGGGCGTAACGCGCGGGACAACAGCATCCGCCTTGAAGGAGCGGTTGCGAATAAGTTCTCCGTAGATGCCGCCCTCGTAGGCGAAGTTGATTTCCTCGGTCATCAACCCGTAGAGCATGGGACTGACCTTGCCGGTGACTTTGCCCGCGTCAATTTGCAGCACGGTGGGTCCCGTGGGCGCGGTTGGAGCAGGTGTGGCATCGGCGAGAGCGGAAGACGCGGTTGTGGCAGGATCGGGCGCTACCGCGCTGGTTTCGCTCCCTGATTGCGGAATGATCTCAATCGCGTTGATTTGCGGGTTCTCGACCTTGGGAGTGAAAGTCACCTTGATCTTGCCGTCAGTGACTTCGATCGGAACCGTCTCCACGTAGGCCTTCAAAGGCCCGCCCGCCTTGACCCAAACGTCGAAGTCCTTGAACTCGCGCCCCTGGACATTGAAGGAAAACACGCGCTCACCTGGTCCCGTGATGCCGTCGAAGGTTTCGGCAAAGTGCAGCCTCACCACGTACTTCCCGTTGGGCACCGGCCATGAAAAGGAGTCCATGCTGTAGCGTTCCGCCCGGTAGAGGTCGGGGCTCTTCGTGTTGGCAATCTGGATATCGGGCCTTTCTATCGTCTGGCCGCCCTCAAAGCCCTGCTCTGCCAGCCAGACATTACCTTCAGCATCTTTGACCGGCTCGGATCTTCCGGCTTTGATCCGGATCGTCTTCGCGGCACGAGCGCCAGCGGCGGGTGCGCTCTGCTCGCGCTTGGCCACGATTTCCGTCTTGGCAAACTCGCCGACCTCCCGCGTGAACTTGATTTCGTTGCCTTCGGCAGAGAGCTTGCCGGTGTAGGTGATCCGAATCTCTCTGTCCTGAATACTCAGCATCTCGACGAACGCTATCGTGTTGCCGTCCACCTTGCCTTCTTTCAGTTCGGCTTCGCGCTTCCGGTCCCCGGCCTCCGAGTTGGCTTTGCCGGTCAACTTCGCGCCGTCCTGCTTGAAGGTGAAGGTGTATATCTGGTGGCCGATCTGTGAGTCGAATTCGGATTTCCAAGTGCCAGTGACATCGGCTGCGAGGGTTTTCGCGGCTGGCGCAGGCACTGCCGCACCTGTTTCGCCGGCTGTTTGCGGGATGATTTCAATCGCGCAGATTTGCGGGTTCTCGACCTTGGGAGTGAAAGTCACCTTGATCTTACCATCGGTGACTTCAGCGTTGACCGTCTCCACGAAGGCCTTCAAAGGCCCGCCCGCCTTGACCCAAACGTCGAAGTCCTTGAATTCGTGCCCCTGGACGTTGAAGGAAAACACGCGCTCCCCCGGCCCCGTGATACCGTCGAATGTTTCCGCGAAATGCAGTTTCACCACGTACTTCCCGTTGGGCACCGGCCACGAAAAGGAGTCCATGCTGTAGCGTTCCGCCCGGTAGAGGTCGGGACTCTTCGTATTGGCAATCTGGATGTCGGGCCTTTCTATGGTTTGGCCGCCCTCGAAGCCCTGGTCGGCCTGCCAGACATTGCCCTCAGCGTCCTTGATGGGTTCGGACTTGCCGGCTTTGATCCGGATCGTCTTCGCGGCCGGCGCAGGGGCTGCCGCACCTGTTTCGGCTCCGGTCTGCGGGATGATCTCAAGCGCGCAGATTTGGGGGTTCTCGACCTTGGGAGTGAACGTCACCCTGATCTTGCCGTCGGTGGCTTCGACGTTGACCGTTTCCACGTACGCGCGCAAAGCCCCACCTGCCTTGACCCAAACGTCGAAGTCCTTGAATTCCTGCCCCTGGACGTTGAAGGAAAACACGCGCTCCCCCGGTCCGGTGATGCCGTCGAAGGTTTCGGCAAAATGCAGCTTCACCACGTATTTCCCGTTGGGCACCGGCCACGAAAAGGAGTCCATGCTATAGCGTTCCGCCCGGTAGAGGTCAGGACTCTTCGTGTTGGCAATCTGGATATCGGGCCTTTCTATAGTTTGGCCGCCCTCGAAGCCTTGGTCGGCCAGCCAGACATTGCCCTCAGCGTCCTTGATGGGTTCGGACTTGCCGGCTTTGATCCGGATCGTCTTCGCGGCAGGTGCCGTTGCCGCAGGCGCGGATGTGGCAGGAGCAGACGTCACCGCAGACGTCTCAGTCGTCTTCTGTGCGGCTGCCATTTGAACAGGATGGTCCTGGAACAGGAGCGAGGCGAATTGATACAGGCTGCGTCGCCAGGATTGCCACTCGTGAGCCGTGTCGGGAGACACATAGAAGTAACTGTTTATACCTGCCGCTTTGAGCGCTTCGGTATTTGCCTTCGGGTCGCCGCCAAAGCCTCCGCGGCCGCCTCCGCGATTGCCACCAAGTTCACGGCTGCCGTAGCTGACGAACAGCACCTTGACCTTCTGCTTGAAAGCGGCCATGTCGGTGATATTCGACACAGCGATGCTGCCGCCGCTGAAAATGCCGATGTGGGAGAACTTGTCGAGATTGGCCAGAGTGATCTGCCGGGTCTGCATGCCGCCCATGGAAAGGCCGGCCATGGCCCGATTGGGCTGATCAGCGATCGTGCGGAAGCTGGCATCAATGAAGGGAATCAGGTCGTCGATAAGCACCCGTTCGAAAGCGCTGAAATTAAAGCCGCCACGTCCGCCCGGGCCCCGCCCGCCCCCCGGAGCGGCGTTCGTTGCGCCGGCGGGAGCGGCAGCGGCATCCGGTCCGCGACCCGGGCCACCAGCGCCGGGAACATAGCTATTGGCCATCACGATGATGAAGGGCTTGGTTTTGCCCTCGGCGATGAGGTTGTCCATGATCAGATCGGTGCGCCCTTGGCTGCCCCAGCCAGTTTCATCTTCGCCGCCGCCGTGTTGCAGATACAACACCGGATAACGCTTGGCCGGCTCCTTTTCGTAATCGGGCGGGGTGTAAACAAAGCAGCGAAGCACGGCATTGGCATTCTTGGAATAGTAAAGAGCCTGCCGCAACTGGCCATGCGGCACATCCTTGACGGCATAGAAGTCCTGGTCTTGGGCAGGGACTTCGACACCGCTGCCCCATCGGTTGCCGCCGTAGAAATACAAGCTGCCGGGGTCCGGGACCCCGGCGCCATCGATGACGAGTTGGTAATAGTGGAAACCTTCGTCCTGAGGCCGCGTGTCGCTGACCCAAGCGCCGTCGTCACCCTTGGTCAAGGGGTAGGTTGCGCCGCCCAGGAATTGGAGCGCGACCCTCTGGGCCTGCGGCGCGACCACGCGGGCGCGGACCCGCCTTTCCGAGTTGACCTGGGGATATTGTTTGCCGGGCTGATTCAGCGACGACGGCTTAAAATCCTCCACCGCCGGTTGGTTTGTCTGGGCCATGGCCGGAAGCCCGGCCAGGAGTGCGAAACCTAGAATTGCAGTCTTCATGATGATCCTTCCTCAGTTTTATGAACACGGTGATTTAATCCTGAAACAATAACGGACCGAATTGATACAAGCTGCGGCGCCAGGACTGCCACTCATGCGCAGTCAGTGGGGATACATAGTAGTGACTGTTAATCCCAGCCTCTTTGAGCGCTTCGGTGTTCGCCTTAGGATCGCCGCCGAAGGGTCCGCGGCTTGCGCCGCCTCTACGGTTGGCGGGGTCAACTTCGCGGCTGCCGTAACTGACGAACACAAGCTTGACCTTTTGTTTGAAGGCCGCCATGTCGGTAATATTCGTTGGAGCAATGCTGCCGCCGCTGAAGATGCCAATATGGGAGAACTTATCAAGGTTGGCCAGCGTGATCACTCGGGTCTGCATGCCGCCCATCGAGAGTCCGGCCATGGCCCGGTGGGGCTGGTCAGCCAGGGTGCGGTAAGTGGTATCCATGTAGGGGATCAGGTCGTCGATGAGTACCTGCTGGAAGGCGTTGAAGTTGAAGCCGCCCCCAAAGCCGCCCCGGCCGCCGGCAGCCGGGGCGCCGTTCGTCGCTCCAGCGCGAGCGCCGGCCGCCGCCACGCCGCCCGGAGGCCCGCCTCGCCGAGGGCCACCCATGCCACCGCCGTTTTCCATCACGATGATGAAGGGCTTGGCTTTGCTGTCCGCGATCAGGTTGTCCATGATCAGGTTGGCATGGCCCTGGTTGCCCCAGCCGGTTTCATCTTCGCCCATGCCGTGCTGCAGGTATAGGACTGGAAACCGCGTATTGGAGTCCTTGTCATAATCAGGCGGAGTGTAAACGAAGCAGCGACGGGTCGAGTTGCTGGATTTGGAGAAGTAGTGGACCTCCCGCACATGGCCGTGAGGCACGTTCTTGAGCGCGTAGAAGTCCTGGTCCTTGGCGGGTATCTCGATGCCGCTGCCCCACCGGCTGGCGCCGTAAAAGTATAGGCTGCCGGGGTCCGGAACCTGGGCGCCATCGATCACGAGCTGGTAGTAATGGAAACCTTCGTCCTGGGGCTGCGAGACGCCGATCCAGGCGCCGTCCTCGCCCTTGGTCAGGGGGTATTTTACACCACCCAGGTCGAGCATGACGCTCTGGGCCTGGGGCGCGACGACGCGGGCCCGGACGCGGCCTTCAGAGTTGACCTGGGGATACTGTTTGCCCGGCTGGTTGGAAGTTGCGGGTTTCCAGTCCTCTGCCGGCTCGTTGGTTTGGGCCACGCATAGTTGGCTCAAGACGATGGAACCCAGCGCGAGCAGGGTGAGTTGTGTTTTCATGGCGTGTTGGGATCTTGGGGTGGTTACGTTCGTGTGCTAACCCTGAGGCTGGACCCGGTAAAGGCCGGCCCCGTGAGAATTGATCGCCTGCGTGAGCTTATTCGTCACAGCGCCGAGGTCTTTGTGATTCCAAAGATCGCGAACCTTGGCGGTCCCCGCGACACCGATTTCCGCAAAGGAAACCGAAATGTCCCTGGGCTCGGTCGTGCCCAGGTCCGCAGCCGGCGCGTTTGTTGAAGCTGGGGCTGTTCCCTCCGGCCCATCGAAGCCGCGCCGTCCGCTGGGCGCTGGCGCCGGCGCCGTGTTGAAGAGCGCAACGTATTTGTCCTTCGAACCCGGCACGTCCGCGACCCAGGCGATCGTGTTGTTCGTGCTGAAGAGCTGCCGGTTATTCGCGGAGTTCTGATTCACCGCGAGCACTTCGTCATTCGTCAGCAGCGCCAAGGTGAACTCGTCATTCTTCGGCATATTGCCGCCCATAATCAATGGCGAGCGAACGATGCACCACAGCGTCATCAGCGTGAACTGCTCGTCCTTTATGAAGTGCGTCCAGTCGCCTGTCGTCTGCCAGGTTCGAACGTTGCCCAGCGGCAGCATGTCGGCGTCGGGCCAGTGACCGGGGCCACGGAAGGGCGACCAACGGTCCAACCGCGCGAACTGCGCGTAAAGCCAGCGCCAGTCATCCCAGAAATCGTTGCTGATGCGCCAGAGGTTCGCCTGCGTCTGGATGTGTTCGCCCTCGCTCACGGGCGTGGCGCCCGGCGAAGTCGAGAGGACAATCGGCCGGCCCGACCGGTCAATCGCCTTGCGGATGGCTTCGATTTCGTCCTTGTGGTAAGGAGAGGAGAGATCGTCCACCTTCACGTAATCCAAGTCCCACGACGCCAGTAGCGCAAAGACCGAATCGTAGTACTCCTGCGCGCCGGGTTTGCTCGTATCCACGCCATACATGTCGGTGTTCCACGGGCAAGTGGAACGCTTGTTGCCAATCTCGGCGGCCGTATAGGCTGTTCCTAGGATGGGCGAGTTGTCCCGGTCCACGGCCTGACGCGGGATGCCGCGCATCAGGTGCAGGCCGAACCTCAAACCTTTCGTGTGCAAATAATCCGCGATCGGCTTGAACGAGCGCGTGGCCGCCGTCATCGGAAATCGATTCGTCGCCGGGAGCAAGCGTCCGTTGGCATCCATCTCCAGCACAGCACCGCGGCGATACTCGGTCGTGTGCGCAAGCGGCTCGTACCACTGGATGTCGATCGTGATGATGTCCCACCCGTGCGGTTTGAGATGCCGCGCCATGTAATCGGCGTTGGCGAGCACGTTCGATTCGCAGACCCCCGCGCCGTAGCAGTCCCAGGAGTTCCAGCCCATCGGCGGTGTCTTGGCCCAGGACCAGAAGGTTGGCTCGGCAGCCGTTGCGGTCAGCCATGCGGACAGCAATCCCGCCAAGGTGAGTCTAAGCTTGAGTGCAAAGATCGACTTCACGTTTTGCCGCATGACCCAGGCGCCGAGAGGACGAAAGGTCTCCCCCCTCGCTACGCAGGAATTGCGATACCGATGGCTCTCGTGCAACGGTTGATTCATGAGCCGACGCCTCAAGTCTGCCGACATTTGTCGATCATTACCAGTACTTCCGGCAAACCACAGATTTTGGACATCCAATCACCCTCTTTCCACCCTCGCCACCGGGTCTAAGGTCTGTGGTCTGTGGTCTGTGGTCTCCGCCCCCCTCCCCCCATTTCTGCTTTCTGCTTTCTACTTTCTGCTTTGCCCTTTGAGTGCTCCAGGCTCTGCCGGCAGTTGCGCGGTCGCCCTTGGCTCCGCTAAGCTCTGAGTTTGTGAAGAGACCACCTGTTGCCGAGAACCGATTCGCCGCCTTCGCTCTAATCATCAGCACCATCTGCCTCAGCCCGGCCAAGGCTCTTGCCGCCGACCCCTTCCCGTCGCCCAGCCCACAGCAATTGGCTTGGCAGCGGCATGAGCTCATCGCCTTTGCCCACTTTGGCATGAACACCTTCACCGACCGCGAGTGGGGTGAGGGCAACGAAGACCCCAAGTTGTTTAACCCGACCGACTTTGACGCACGCCAATGGGCGGCGGTGCTGAAAGATTCAGGGGTAAAGCTGCTGATTCTGACTGCCAAGCACCACGATGGTTTCTGCCTTTGGCCTTCGCAATTCACAGAACACTGTGTGAAGAACTCTCCCTGGCGGGGCGGCAAGGGCGACGTCGTACGCGAGGTGGTCGATGCGCTGCATGAAAAGCAGATTCGCGTCGGTCTCTATCTTTCTCCCTGGGACCGCAACCAGCCCACCTACGGCGATTCTCCCAAATACAACGAACACTTCCGCAACCAGCTTCGCGAGTTGCTCACCCATTATGGGCCAATCGACGAGGTCTGGTTTGACGGCGCCTGCGGTGAGGGGCCCAACGGCAAGAAACAGGAATACGACTGGCCCGGCTATTACGCCCTGATCCGGCAATTGCAGCCCAACGCCCTGATCGCCATCTCCGGGCCGGACATTCGCTGGGTAGGCAATGAATCGGGCGTGGCGCGCGAGGACGAGTCCTCCGTGATCAAACGGGGCGATCAATCGTCCTGGTACCCCGCCGAGTGCGATGTCTCGATCCGCCCCGGCTGGTTCTACCATCAAAGCGAGGACAGCAAGGTCAAGTCCCTCGCCTCGCTCGCGGACATCTACTTCAAGTCGGCAGGCCGAAACTCGGTCCTGCTCTTGAACATCCCCCCGGATCGGCGCGGCCACATTGCCGAGGCGGACGTGGCCCGGCTCAAAGAGCTCCGGGCCTTTCTGGACCAGCTTTACGCGACGGATTATATCAGGTCTGCAACCATCACCGTTTCGAGCCAATCCGATGCAACCCATGGAGAAAACCAACTCCATGATGGCGACCTGGGTACCTACTGGATGCCTGCCGCGGGACAGACCACTGCCCAAGTAGAGCTCGACCTTGGCCAACCGCGCACCTTCAATGTCGCGCGCATCCAGGAGAACATCGCTCTGGGTGAGCGCGTGCAGGCCTACCACGTTGAGGTCCTGGCGGACAGCAAATGGCGCACCGTCACGGCCGGCCGGGTCATGGGCCAAAAGCAACTCCGCCGCTTCCCCGCGGTCACCGCGCGCAAGGTGCGCTTGGTGATTGACCAGGCCTGCGCGCCGCCGGCCATCTCAGAGTTTGGCCTTCACTTCAATTCCCTGGCGCCCGCTGGTTCCGGGGCAGACTGAATATTCTGGATTCAACCCGACCGCCGACGATTTGGGAGTTCCAAGTGTTCGCCAAATAACAGTTGCCGTTGTCTCCTCCATCCACACGTGGTAAACGAATTGCGGTGCCACCCCTCCCGGTCTCCTACAGCGTTTGTGGTCTCTGCTTCGGGGCCCAATCTCTCGGCTATCAGCAGGCTGGAGAGCCTCAGGGGAGCCTCAGGGTAGCCTCGGGGTAGCCTCGGGGTAGCCTCGGGGTAGCCTCAGGGTAGTCC
>PLZQ01000250.1 GCA_003152225.1 Limisphaerales bacterium
GGCATTGTCACCTTGCTGCTCCTGTTCTTCCGCGAGACGCAGATTGATATTCAGAAGGGAATCGTTGCGGAGGTTTGTAAGCTGCTGGGATTTGTTCCGGTGTGGCGGCGACAGCGTGAGTTTGCTCAGTTTCGCGGCATCGCGGTTTACTGCTCTTCGGATCGCGAGAGCGATGACATTTCCTCAACTTGGCAAGTGGCCTTGCGACCCCATTCCGGGAGTTCGATCGATATTCGGCAGTTCACTTCCCTACCCGGAAAGGAAAGCCAAGATGCCCAAGCCTTCGCGCGCGAGTTATCCGACACGGCAGGATTGGAAGTAATTGATTCTGTGGCCGAACCAGGCGCTTCAGACTAAAACAAATACATAATAAATTATGGCACCCGCACCAACATCACCCGCANNATCGTGGTCTATGGCGTCTGCGTCATAGCCGTCATCGTTTACGTCTTGCGGCTTTTGGGTCGATTCGTCAGGGCGCACGAGCGAGTTGCTAGCGCGCTCGAAATTGTCGCGCGTAAGTCGCAGGACGGTGGCAAGCAGTTATGAAGCCGAATCGGGTCGGCGGGAGGATTGACCTCCCGCCTCCCACACCACCTAGCATGCGGATCAGCGCGGGCTCATTCGCCAGCGGAGAACCGCCAGCAAAGCGAGAAGCTCGATCAAGATGGGAGCGGTGAAAGCGATCAGGATTGCTGCGGCGTCGCGATATTCGGGAAGCGGATGACTGGTGAGCAACAAGTTGAGCCGAGGGGCAACCAGCAGCATGAGCGCAACCGCGTTCACGAAGGCACCAGCGCGGCACAGCCGGAGCAGGCGCGGACCAGTGAGCAGAGAGGCAACAATCAGCACGATGTTGCCGATGAGCAAAGCGGCATAAACAGCGTTTACAACTATGACCAGACCTACCGCCCGAGTCGCACTACTGCCACGACTGGAAAGTGGTCAGTGTAAAGCCTCCGCTCTTTCCCTTTGCCGTGCCAGTGCGGCTGGATGGCTATCTGGCCGCGCTCTCGACGGCCTTCAGCCCCTTGTCGCTGAGCAGCCCGGCCTTGTTGAACTTGCGAGTCAAGTCCGTCTGCCGCGCCCCGACTCGGTCGTTTTTGCTTTCATTCATCCGCAGCGGCATCAATTCCAAGTTGGCAATCACGTTGTCCAGCTCCGGGCAGACGGCGCGGGGGATGATGTGGTTCACGGAAAGCTGGTCACCCTTGTATGGCCCGCGCCGGACGGTCGGCGCTTTGCCTTTGCGCATTTCGGCCAAGCCTTCGGCATCCAGACAGCCCAGCTTCTCGGCAATGTCGAGGTTTCTCAACAGCGCCGCCTTCGTCAGCGCCGCCGCAGGCCCATTCTTGACGCCCGCAAGGCCCAAGGCGGCGTCCATGACCTTGTCCGGCCTCTGGCCCGCCTCCCGTGCCTCCGCAAGCCAGTAAACAGTCTTCTGGACGCGCTGGTTGGCTCCCCGCTTGCCAAGGGTCGCGAGCTTGGCTGAGTCGATGAGGGGCGCGATGCGCTTGGCGTTGTCGGTCTGGGCGGCAACGGCCTGAAAGGCCAGCAGCAAACACCACAGCAATGTCGAGAGCAAGCGCATCAATTCAGCAGCGTCACCAGCGAGTCGTGCCAGTGGGCCGAGAGAGGTTCAAGCTCTTTCGCCCGCAGCCAAGGAGCTGTTAGGAAGACACAGCCCCTCAGTATTTGAAATCCTTTAGGGCACGAGTCGATACATCTTTTACCCCAACATCGTTTGTCGCCGCTGCCAAGGTGGCCAAGGAGGGCGCGTCTCCAAAGAAAACTGTCTTAAGAACAGCAAGCGCATAACGCTCGAAGATGGCGTGTCGTTTTGGCTCGGCCTTACCGCAAACTAATTCCGCTAACCAATCGGTGGGTTGTTCTGGGTCAGTATGCGTTGCGTGTTGCACCCGCAAGGCAAACAAGGGACCGGACAGGCCAGCCACCATTCGCTTTGCGTTTCCTTTAGCGTTGCACCGGCTCGGCTCCGCCTGAAGCACCGCACAGGGTATGCGCAACCCTTTCGCCGCTGCCGCTCCTTTCTGACCCGCATCCACCGGGTCCAGCCCCACCCAGCAGCGCACCTGACCGTTGGTCGCTGCCGCCAGCAACGTGCATAGCCCTCCCATCGAGAATCCCATGAGCGCCCCAGCTCCGATCGGCTCTGGTTCGGTAACCAGTGTTTTGGAATTGATACGGTCGAGCAACTCGCTGATGGCCCGGCTGTTCCGGTCGTGGTCGGCCCAAGCGGGGAGGTCTGGAATGGCGGTGATGAATCCGTTGGAGGCCAACAGCCCTCCCCATCCCGCCATGTTCAATCGGCTGCGGGAGAAGCCATGCGCAACCACCATCACCGGCGCTTTCTTCACGCCTCGCGGAAGGTAAAAGTCCACCCATACTTCTTTTCCGGTCAGCTTCACTTTTAGCTCGGATTTCAAAACTCCATCCGGTGTGCTCGAAGCGGGGGAGCGGCAGCCTGTGAAAGGCTCAATCACGCCCAATAGCAGGAGGACCGAGAGCAGTGGCGCAAGCCACAGTTTACAGAAATCGCAATTTTCCACTGATTTGCCCATAGCCATTGTGAACCTGTTCGTAATCGAATCGACAAGATGAAGCGAGCCGAAACCAGCTTGTCGTCGCAGTTCACCAGGCCCAAGCGAATTGTCGTGAGCACTACAGCTTTCTCATTGCTTGCTCGTGATCCGCAGCAAACCGTTGCAGCACGGCGTCCCAGTCCGGGAGAATTTCGCACTTGGGCATGGACTTGCCGCCATACCGCTTCTTCTGGCTGAAATAGACGATGGCGTAAAGGTCTTCCTTCTCGCCCTCGACATACCAGGCGTCCGCATNNCTTTGATGTGGAGCGTTCGGTCGGCTGTGGCCTTGGGCTTGGCGGGGGCGTTCTCGGGTTTGGTGGTTGGGCGCGTCATCATCTCCTCCAGGATAATACGGACAGCATCAGTTCGTCACTTCAATCCCACGGTGATGCCATTCCACATGCACATTGTTCTCTGCGGTAATGCCGCACACGTGGATGATTCGGTCGTCTGTGGGATAGCGTGTTGCATTGAGTTTTACCAAGTCCTGGATCAGGGCCTCGCAGTCCGTGCTTTTCAGCTCCCGCAGGCAGTTCGGGCTCTCGACTTCCAACGCACTGAGAACCTTACGGTAATAGCCGACTTGATCGCCACCGAGAGGGTCCACGGCTCTATTCCAGGCGACATGCGCCAGGAGCAGGGCGGCAGCAACAGCCTCACGGCTGGACTCTTCGGTCGGCTTGGCCAGCGCTCGTTGAGCCAGGGCCAAAATGAGCTGGGACATTTTCTGCATGTCTTGCGAGCGTAGGTGTTGGTCCGTGGAACAACAAGCAGAGGCTGGCAGAGCAGCAAGCCTCGGTGCCTGCCAGGCCGGATGTCATCGGACCCGTATGACAAGTATCCGCCTCCGCCGTATAGTCCACCATCAATTATGCCCGGCAGTTTTACGCTTTGCCCGGAATGCGCCGCTCAATTCCAGGCGCTTCGCTTTGACCCGAAGGCCGTCGTCCACTCCGTCCTGATGCCGTATGGCTCAATCGTGTGGGATGATGAACTGCCGCCTATGGACCAAAGACAGTTTCTGCACCACAAGGAATGCAACTTCTCAATGATCCGGCTTATGGGATTGCGCAAACAGCTCTGGCTCTCTGGGCGCAAAACCGAACCGGACCAGGAAGTGTGGCAGCAAGCCCGTGCGTTGATTCCGAATTGGCCAGGATTTCAGCGTCTAACCTTGAACCGCCAAGAGTGGGAGTCGTTGCAGTTCTGCCTGGAGGAAACTGAAGAGCTTATGGATGATTTTCGGCAATCTTCGTCGGTCTTTTCTGTTACCGACGAAGGGGGTGGTGCGGCCAGTTTTAAGGCTTACCCAAAGCCACCGGCAGCCGACTGCCAGACCAAGCCCGCAAAACCAAGCTGAGCTAAGCATCGTTGGGGCGGCACGGCCTCAAGCTAGTTGGCTGTTTGGAACCTCGCCAGCAACTCTGAAAACCGCCGCTCCGCCTGGTTGTATCTCACAGCTATCGCTAGCGCCTTCCGGTAACCGACGACCACCAACTTCTTGGCGAGTCTATCGCACGGCGGCAAGTTCTGTCTTGGGCAGGCTGTTTGAGAGCGGCATGGTAAACCGGCACTTGGGATACCCTGAACAGCCCCAAAACTCCTTGCCCGCGCCAGGCCCCTTGCTTGCCGTCCGCAGCACCATTTCCCGCTCGCACTTTGGGCACATCTTCCAATCGTCACGCAGGATTTCCAACGCTGCCGGGTCGAACCTGGCGTCCGTCGCTTCGAACATCCTCGCCAGCCCGGCTTCGTTCACGACCTCGATGCGGTGCTTGTCGGCCAGCCGCTTCGCGTCCTCGGTGTAGCCGCCGAGGGTGATGAACAGCCCGCGCTGGATGCCAGCGTCGGTGAGTGCCCCAAGAAACTCGCGCACGGCCTTCACGCCGACGTTCCAGGTCTTCCAGTGCTTGCACTGGATCGCGGTGCGCGTTCCGTTCTTTTCGATTACCAGGTCGATGCCGCCGTCCGGGTTAGCACCGCCGCGCCTGCTGACCGCGTAGCCCTGCTTGCGGTAAACCAGGGCGACGAGCTGCTCGAACTGGAACCAGTCGATGGATCGGAGCTGCTCGATGAGGGCGGCGGCAGTCTGCGGCTTGTGCTCCGGCAACGTGGCCGGAGGCGGCAGCGTCGTATTGAATGTTGTGAGCGGGGTCGCGTCGAAGAGCGGCTTTTTTTCCGAGCGACGGATGAGAACCACGCCCAACCCAACGACGACAGCCAGGAAGCCCGCGCCGACTACGAAAACCCCCAGCCCGAGGAGCATCTGCCTGATAGGCGGCACAAATATCGCGCCGATAACAATCAAAGCGATCAGCTTGGCCACGCCCTGGGCAATGTCCAATTCTCGGTTCCTTCTACGTCGTGCCATTGCTTGCGTTCCCGATGCCGGTGATTTTCCTGGTCAGCCAGCCTGAGAACAGCCATTATGCAGCAGCAAATGGGCCAAGCGGGACCGCGACTACTGCCCAGGCTCGCCTTGTTGGATCATCTCCAGCGCCGTCAGGAATCCGCAAAACCAAACCACAAACACAAGCCCGCGTTGAGCCGTAGTTAAACTGCGTTGCCGTCTCTTGCCGGACATGGTATTCCAAGCTCCATGCTTCAGAAGAAACTCGGCCAGCGGATCGCCGACCTGCGCAAGGATCGGCGGCTGACGCAGGTGCAGTTTGCCAGGGCGCTCGGCTGCTCGGTGGAGTTTGTCAGCCTCGTCGAGCGCGGGGTCAATGCCCCGTCCGTCGCCCGGCTGGAAGACTTTGCCAAGGCGCTGAAGGTCGAGGTCGTTGACCTGTTCACGTTCACGGGCCGGAAGCCAACCCGCATGAGGCGTCTGCGCATCAGCAAGAGCGGATCATGGACAACGACCTGATTCTTTACCAGTTCAGCCGGTCAAAGGTGGAGCAGTGTGATTTCAGCCACTTCCTGAGCCTCTACGGGCCGGACAAACTGCCCACCGGTCGCCGCCTGCGGGAAATGATGAACCGCTTCGTGTTCTGTATCGAGGGCTACGATAGCGACCCCCGCGAGATTCACTCGATACCGGAAGTCCGGCGCTTCTACTCGGCCTTCCATGAGGCGTGGCCATATTGGCTCTATTTCTGCAATCTCGACATGGGTAACGAAACGCTGAGTATGATGATGTTGTGTTGTCTGCCGTCGATCACTGCGATGCAGGTGGACGGCCAACCAAATGTTGCGATCACCTATGCCCCCCTCGACCTGCTGAACTTCATTAAGCGTGATTTCTTGCCGATGAACGCCATGTGCGAGCGGGCGGAAATGTTCGAGCGCGGGATATACGACCGGAGCAAGGCGGTGTTTGAGTATTTCGGCCTGCCGTTCGATGCCGAGCCACCCGCGCCCGCTAGTTCCACGCTTCCGCATCCGACCCCCGGCCAGCCGAAGATTGGCCGCAACGACCCGTGCCCGTGCGGCAGCGGCAAGAAATACAAAAAGTGCTGTGGCAAGGGCTGAGGGATGGCGACGGAGATACCCAAGCTCGTGATTAAGGACGAATGAGCGCCATTCGCACTTTCAACGTGGAGGCCGGGCGGCCCACCCTCGATGAGGCGCGGCGGTTGGTCATCGAGGAAATCAAGCAGGCGAAGCGTGCCGGGGCGCGAGTGCTGAAGGTGATTCACGGTTACGGCTCGTCGGGCAAGGGCGGGGCACTCTACGTCGGGTTAAGAAAATCGTTCGGGCTGCGCAGGAAGGAAGGCGTGATAAAGGATTTCGTCGCGGGCGAAGACTTTTCCATTTTCAACGAGAAGGTGCTGGACCTGCTGGAAGCGGTGCCGGACTTGCGCGGCGACCCGGACTTGGGCGCGACCAACGAGGGAGTCACCATCCTCTGGNNTATTCAGCCTTTACAGAAGTCTGGGTTCAAGCAACGCTTGCCTCGTGACCTTGAGCAATGAACATGTTGTCACGGCACTGGTGGTCCTTGGGATTCTTGCGGTGGCGCTTTATCGGTTAGTGCTCTGGATAATGCAGGCACCGCGCACCGACGACCCGTGGGGGAAGGAGACTGACGAAGCTGTTAATCAGGAGGAAGCGGTTCCCGTTTGCCACCATTGCTTAACACCCCAAGAGCATAACGGATGGTTTTGCCCGGAATGCGGGGCGACAGTAGGGCCATACTGCAACTACATGCCCTACATCTATATCTTCTCTCAGGGCGAAGTTCTTCGGGCGGGCGTCACTGAGCGAATCCGGCGCAGCAGACTCATCACTGTAGGCTTCGTTCTTTTCTCTCTGAGCATGTTTGCCTTCGCCGCGCCGATTTACTGGTTCTTCCTGTTCAGGAACCTGCGGCGGGGTAATGACGAGGCACTGNNCAACGTTTACGTCGTGCTCCTCGACCCGGCAGTCGGTAGAATTAGAAAGGTCGCTGCTGGAAACCCCAATCGTAACCCCAAGAAGCCGTGCGTTTATGTGGGGATGACGGGGCTGACCCCGGAAGAACGGTTTGCCAATCACAAGGCGGGAACCAAAGCAGCATCAGTGGTCAAACGCTACGGCCTCCGCCTGCTGCCGGAATTGTACGAGCACCTGAACCCGATGCCCTTCGAGGCCGCCGCCCAGATGGAGCAGGATTTAGCGGAGGATTTGCGCCGGTCTGGGTACACGGTCACGGGCGGGCACTAAACCGCCTCCCGAAGGTCAGTAGCTATGAGCTTGTTGCCGCCGTCACGGCTGCTGCCGACGAAGCTGCCGATGAAGCTGCCGCCTCTTCGTCGCGGCGGCGTTTCTCAGCCAGCACTGGTGCGTTGCCGTCCCCCGGATTGTGTTGTGTCGCGATAGTAGCCAGCCCCCTGCCAAAGCCTTTGAGCGGGTTGTGCCACACCCCAGCGCCCGTGAGCGGGTCGAGGCAGAAGATTTCGCCGTAACAGGAGGCCAGAACGGCTCCGTCTTGCAGGATAACGTTTACGAAATCTGAACCCTTGAGATGCGTCGCCCACACCTGTTGGCCCGTGGCGCGATTCAGC
>PLZQ01000535.1 GCA_003152225.1 Limisphaerales bacterium
CTGGACCGTCTGTTCTTTTGGACGGCAGATGACTTGGTTTGCAAGCTGGAGTTGTTCAAAAAGTTCTACAACGCAGCGCGTGCACACCAAGGGCTATCCGGCAACACGCCCGGGGAGAAAGCGGGGGGCCCAGCCCCGCAACTCGCCAGCCTTGAGAATTACCGCTGGCAAAGCCATTGCCACGGATTGTTTGAACTGCCAATCGCTGCTTAAATGGCAATTCGCCATGTACAGGGCACTGCAACTACGAATTCGCCATGTACAGGCGGCGCTTGCCTCGACCTCCGCCTTTGCGGGGCAGATAGGAGGCCCATCGCACGCCACCACGCTCAACTGTCAATTGTTTACAGTTGAGGTTGTCACGCCGGGCCGGGCGTTACCGTCAGCGCGGCGTCAGGCCGGGCAACCCGGCGAAGTTGGTCCACCGCCGGGATGATCGCGTGGCCCAAGCATTAGCACCGACTGACTCGGACCACCATCGGAGGTGGCTTGGGAGCCGGGGGAGCAATCTTCCCGGCGAGCCGATCAGCCCGTATGGTCATTTGTCGCTGTACCTGATGTCTAAAGCTTCTGTCGGCGAGACGCCGCACAACTCCTTCAAGATGCGCTTCGTAAGCTCGGTCACCTCAGCTGTGTTTCCCTTGACGGGATAGTCCAAAATCCGGGTGGCGTCAGGAACACCTCCATTGCCAGCGAGGTAGTCTCTTGATGGCGCGACGCCGAGTGAACTGAAAAATGAGCGAACCGCCGCCTCTTTCTGCAACTCCTGGCGCCACTCGACGGTCAGACCGGCGTTCACCACGCCATCCTTGGCGTCGAGTCCGAAGCCGCGAGTGCCGTCGGGCGTAAACATCTGCAAGAACTTGAAATGGTTCGTGGGTACGAGCAATCGGGAAATGTAAGGCTCAATGTGGTCGAAGCCATTCGTGGCGTATTGGTCGGGCGCAGCCTCGAACGAGACACCCGTGCGCGAGAATGTGACCATGCCGCCGCTCGGTTTGGAAAAGCTGATGAATGTGTTGGGCGGAAAAGCAAGAAAGTAGGCGACGACTGCCACCACGAGGACGCCAACGAAAACAAGCAGTGCGATTTTCATCCGGGCGCGAATGCAGGTTAATCCAAGCCAGTGTACCCGCCATGCTCAAAGGCGCAAGCGTTCGATCTTGATTAAAATGCGCGAGGGCAAGGCGGCAGTGCTTCGGTTGAACTCTAGCCGGGGAAATCCCGGCGCACCAGCTAGCGCTGGCCGAGCACAGGAGCGATCAGCGCGGCAGTCGCTGGCATCTCGGAGCGCCTCAGGCGGGCTGCGCACCTATGGTGGCGCGGGAGTGGGCAGGGCGATCTTCGCGGCGACGCGATTGGGATGCGGGTTCATGCTCGAAACACTCTCAACATCTGGTTCCCGCCACGCTGCAATTCATAATTCACACTAACGACCTCGCTAGTCCACCCCTCGGCATCAAGAGCAGACCGCACGGCGGCCAAGTGCGGCGACGGCTCGCGGCGAAGCGTCAGAAGCGGGAAAACGCGCACTTCGTGCGCCACGCGACACAACTCCCGCAACGACTCAATGTGAAAAGACTCAGAGAGCAAGGCCGACCAGAGGAACAGCAGGTGTGAACAAACCGCGAGACGAAACGAACCCGAGGCGAACGGGAGTGAGGGCAATTCACCGACAACGTAGCGGCAGTCGCGCAAGCCACTCTCATAGTCCGCCAAGAAGCTTTCCAGCGCGGCACGACGATTGGCCAAGAGGTCGTCTGGGTTGCGATGGTAGCTCCACGTCCAATCGTCGGGCGTAGCCCGAACCTGAGCCAACATCGGCTCCGCCGCTGCCTTAAATCCTGCTCGAATCACTGAGTCGGAATGTGCGTAAACTGGGTCCACGGAAACGGCACGGTGGCCACAGGCCGACAACTCAGCGGTGAAGCTGGATGGGCCGCCGCCGCCGTCGAGCACTTCACCCGACAAATCCTGCGCGGACAGACTGAACATGAGGCAATACTCGTTGTAGGAACGCCCCCAAGGGACTATTTGGTCGAAATGAACGGCCATGAATGCAGCGTGGTCTTGTTTCGGCACACTGTATCCTCAATGCCCCTTCCTGCAAGGGTTCGAGTTCGCGCAGACGGAGTGGGGCATGGTGAATACCCCGAGGTCGAACTCCAGTCGACGAAACCCCGGCGGAGGCGCTGACGATCATTGGCGCGGTCAACTGGCGTGGGCCGCCCTCCATCGGGGCGTGAAACGGTCTGCCTGTGACCCGCTCGTGCTCACCCTTCCGTCTGCAAGGCGTTGCAGTTGAGTATGGAGTTGGCAGGGATGATGCCCCCGCCGCGTTGCGGTATTTGGTCCCGACGAAGGGGCGCTCAATTTCGGTGACGATATTGAGAGGCGCTAAGGAGAAGCGAGCGCCTTGGTCTTGATTCGGAAGAAGCGTCGAGTGTCTAGGCTGCCGTAAACGCCATTGGTGGCGTCGGCCCAGTCAACGAGGTTGGTGCTGGATTCGAGCGTGACGTAGACTAGGTTGGTGCTGGGTCCAAGCGTGACGTAGACTTGGTTAGTGCTGGTCTCAAGCGTGACATTGATTTGGCTGGTACCGGTGGGGAGGCTATGAGTTTGGTTCTCGTCTAAAGAGTCGGGAGTGATTTTGACCGTGAGGATGGCAGTGTTGTTGCGGCTGGAGCTTGCCGTGATGGTTGCCGGGCCGGTTAGGGGCATCCCGAAGTCCCACGGACCACCACCGCCGCTGCCTTTGAGAAAGGTTATTTGGACCGTGCCGTTCTTGGAAGTAGACACCGAGGAAATCAACTCCGCAGTCTCGCCCGGTTGAATCTGGAGCGTAGCTGGGCTGCCATCCGTCGTGGCGACAGTGACGCACCGGAAGTTGTCGGCGGCGGTGGTGAAAAAGCCAAGGAGCATTGCTGTTGCGAGAAGCATTCTTGCCTTCATAGCTTTCATAGTGCTGAGCGTAGGCCGGAAAGGTGCGGGGTCAATTGGATTGTGCATCCGGCGCCGGGGCGCAGCCACGCCGGGGGTGGAACGAGGCGAGCATCAGGGGATGGTCCCGCAGCGGCGGAGTCGCTTGGTCGTGTGTCACTAGCAGCGACGAGTGCCGGGCGACGCTGGCTTCGCGGCGGCGGCGCAGGGCACGGCTACGAACGGGTAAAATCGAAAGCGCCTATGATCGGATTTAGCACTTTGAGAAGCGGAGGCATCGAATACAGGGTGAGGACGGATAAGGGCGAACGCTTTCGACGATACGTCTTTCGAGTTCAGCCAGAACAAGCACCGCTTTCGGTTGGGGTTCGAATGTGCAGATTTGCCGTGCGCGTCTATCGGAGCATCACATACAGGGAAATCCCGAATCCAAGTGCTCCGAAGGTGCAAGCAATGTAGGCCGTGAATTGTAATCTCATCTTTCGCTTCCGTTGCGTTTCGAGTTCAGACTGCATCGCTTCCCCGAACTCTTTCAAACGCTCCGCAAATTCTCTCATTAACCCGGCCTGCTCGGTTTGGTTTTTCTCGACTATCTCCACTCGCTCCGAGAGTCCACCGTGGGCCTTTTGCTGGTCCGCTATGCCCCTCAGAATCGAAGCTTCGTTCTTCCGCCGGTCAAAAACGTCGCAGACTTTGGTGGTGGTTTCGATGAGAGCCTGTAGAGCAATCTGGAGAGGGATGTGGAACATAAAGAAAGAATTGCGGGCCACGGTCACGCCGGAGATCGTACACACGGACCATTTATTGGCTATGAGCTTCCGTCATGGGCTTGTTGACGCAACTGACGAGCCGAAGTCAGTCAGGTCACCGAGAGAAAGTCAACTGCGGCGGCGCTGGCCCCAACCTCCAACTTCCGGGGTGAACAGAAGGACCATCGCTCGCCACCACACCCACCTGTGTATGGCGAATTCGTAAAATGAACATTCGAAACGCGTACCCGGCGGCTTTAGCCGCGCTGTAGGCTCCGAATTCGCCACCCATCGGCGCACGGCGACCGCCTGCTCCGCACAATTCGCTCGGACCAGCCGGCCACGCAAGAGCGAGATGCGAAGCGGAATCCCAATGCGGGGTTATTGAGCCAACTTGGCCCGATCAGCTTTAGGGAGCATTTTGGGTCGAGTGCCAAGTTGGCGCACGCTATGGTCGCAGGGTCGGCTGACCGCGGCATGTGGAGACGCGTAGCCCAACACGCGAGTTTCCGGACACTTAGAGTGCGGTTTTGAGGGGGCAGACAAAGCCTGAATTACAATTCGCCATGCACAGGCAGTCGGCCTCGGCAATGACGTGGTTAACGCAATCGGCCCGGAGACCTTCACGTATCTTGAGTTGGCCAAGACGATCAGGCGTGCCTTGGGCCTGAATCGACCCATCATCCCCGTTCCGCCGGAGCTTGGCTACTGGACCTGCCGGATGATTGGACTGTTCGTGCGGGATGTCGTCATCACGCGCCAAGAGATCCGCGGGTTGATGGAAGGTCGGCTGTATGTGGATGCCGCTCCGCTGGGCACAACCAGACTCACCGCGTGGATCGACCAGCACCGGGCCACGCTGGGTCGTTTCTACACGAACGAGATCGCCCGCCGCGCTGACCGGTTCTCGGAGTATCGATCTAACTGAACCCCCAACCCGTTCCCTGAAGACGCCGTTTCCCAGGTTTTCGCGGCTATGGTCAGCCCGCAATAAACGCGACTTCAGTTGGTATGCCTTACTGCGATCGCTTTTCCTCATCCTCGTTCGGCCGGTAGAGCACAACGACGTTCCCGACTTGAGTAACCAGGTGACTGCTGCTCTCTTCGGCGAACTGCGGAGCGAGTTGCCTTTTTGCTCTTTGAACTCATCGAACTTCACTTTGACGAGCTCACGATGTTTGAGCACCCCGTCCAGCGCGGTGAGGAATTGCGGGCTGAGACCCTCTTGCCGACCTTCAGAGTGGCCTTGAGCCGCTGGGCTTGGGCCTTAAGATCCCGGATCTGCGCATTGGTGAGCAAAAGCACGGGGTGAGAATATGCGATTCTGGGTGGGAACGGGAGCAAGTCTCGTCGGCCACTAATACCGGGTGGCACTAACTACAAATCGCTCGACGGATTCATGATGGGGCTACAACTTTGTTCGCATGGCTGAGCATAGCGGCCCGAAGAAGATCACCATCCACACGGACGGCGCCTGTGACGGAAATCCCGGGTCGGGCGGTTGGGCGGCTCTGCTTCGTTACGGCGCTCACACGCGTGAACTGGCCGGGGGTGAACCAGCCACTACCAACAATCGAATGGAGCTCCAGGCGGCCATCTCTGCGCTTGCTGCGCTCAAAGAATCCTGCGAAATCACACTATTCACTGATTCCGAATACCTGCGCCAGGGCATTACCGAATGGTTGCCGCGCTGGAGAGCCAACAATTGGCGCACGGTTGACCGCAAGCCGGTGAAAAACGACGACTTGTGGCGACAGCTTTATGAAACCACCTCGCGGCATCGAGTCACTTGGCAGTGGCTTAAGGGTCATGTGGGACATGCCGACAATGAGCATTGCGATCAGCTTGCACGCGCTGAAGTTGTGAAGATCCGTCGGCATCATTCACCTGAGAAACTGGCCGCGCTCCGCGATGCCTTTATCGCCAGCAGAGATCCAAACCGGAGCCAGGGCAGCCTGCTTTGAACGGATTGTTGCTCGAGCCGGCCGACCGCAGTTTCATACGCCGTGCAAATAATGGCCAAATCGGTCTCCGGGTCCTACCAGGCCAAACTTAAGGTAAGCACGCGGCCGCCCACCGCAGCGGAGTCGGAAGTGCTCCTCTTGCTTGAATTCTGGTGCGGTTTAGCCGAAGAGTTTGGAGTGACCGCCGACCACAATCGAGATCCTAGCTCGCTACCGGATTCCGCGCCGATTCAAAACCCCGCTTTGGGCGAAGTCGGGGGCGAATACTGGCGCTGGTGTCCGCGCTGCGGTCACGAACTCCACAATGAAAAGTGCAAGCTGCGCTGCCCGCGTTGCCATTACTTTCTCAGCTGCTCCGATTTTGATTGAGAATGCAGTATCCCGGTCTGATTTTCTCTCTCGACGCCAGCCAGCACCGCCAGCCGGCATCACGGGCCTGTTGGTTGGCAGTGCTTGCTTCCGTTGCTTCGCCGGTCCGTGAATGCAGTATCCGGTGCTTGAGGGTGCTGTGACTGCCGAACCTTTCGAGAACGGGCGGGCCTATTCCTTGGGAGTATGGCGTGCGGGCAAATCGCGGATTTGCTGACCACCCGGGTGTAGCGTGCCAGACCAACGAGGGCGGGTTCTCCAACGGTCATGCTGGCACCACCGGCAGAACCATCTGGGCGCATTCGTTAGCTTCCTTGGCCGCTACTATCGTGGGGTCGGGCAATACAAACGTCTGCCATTCCTCCTCAGTCAACTTACAAAGTTCGTCCTGAACCACTAAGCACGCCTGCATGTATTCTTGAGCCGCAGACAGATTTGTGGGCATCTTCGACAGATCGAGCTTATACGGCCTCTTCGATCCGGGCCTGTTGTAGTGCCGTAGGAGTTCCGCAAGTCCATTTGCAGATCCCCATCCAACAGCGCGGCTTGATGTGCGCCATGTGAGGCTGAAGTTTTTCTCGATCCGGAAAGTGTATTTCGTGTTGTTCATGCACCTTTCAATACCGATTCCACCGCCAGCGCCTGGACTTCGACGCTCAACCGGTCCGGGTCCACCTGCAGCCATCCGACCACACGGCTTCGATATTCCACCTGCGCAGCGGCGATCTCTTATGTGGTTTCCTGGAACCCGCCAAAATCGCGTTATACGGCCTTCAGGCGCCTTTTTCAGCGGTGTTGGCTCGTGAAGCCGTCTGCACGGGTTGGACCGCGGGTTTCATGATCCTCAGCGTCTTGGCTCGCTCCTGCGAGTGCTGCTCCGTGATGTGGCCGTAGGTGCTCATGACCAACCTGCCGCCGTCCCCGTGGCCGAGCCACTCGGCAATCAGAGCGAAGCTGACGGGGGGATCCTGTTCGAGGCATCGGGTGGCGAAGGCGTGCCGGCAGGTATGGTGGGTGATGTGGCCCATGCCCGGTATGGCCGCAGAGGCGTTCTTGAGAACGCAGCGGATGCTCTTCACCCCGATCACCTTCGAGGCCGGGTCGGGGCTGCCGCCCTTGGCCTTCCGGATGCGCTCCAGGAGTTCGCGCAGTTCCGGGAATAGGGGGATCTCGTAGGCGCCCCGCTTGGCCTTGCGGAACGTGACGATCTCGCGCTCCCAATCGATGTCCCGCCATCGAAGGTGCCGAGCGCTCTGCACCCGGCAGCCGGAGAGCGTCAGCAGGTCGAACATATTCAGGCTTTCGACCGTCCCTCCATGGGCCAACCGGCGGATAATCTCGCCCCGCAGGGCGGCCCACTGAGTGGCGGTAGGGAAGCGACGCTTAAGCTTGCCGTTCTTGTCCTTGACCCAGTTGCAGTCCTCCATGAGATCGTTGCCCTTGGGGATCCATCCGTGATCGACCGCCAGCGCCACCAGCTCCCGCAGGACCGTAATGCCACCGTTGGCCCGTGTCCGCGAGTATTGCTTGGCCAGGTTGTTCCGGCAGTCGGTGAAGTGGGATTTGCGCAGATTGCCGATGCGGAGCTGCAGGAAGCCCGGCCAGCACTTGGCGATCTGCTCGATGCAGTATTCCTTGTATTCCACGGAGCCCGGCTCAAGGTCGGCATCGGCCTGGATCTTGCGCTTGTATTCCTCGACCAGGCTGGCAACGGTGTTCGCCGGGGCCGGCTGTTCGCGCAGTTCCCGCAGCCGGCCCGGCAGCCGTTCCTGGGCGACCTTGAGCACGTCGGTGTCGAGTGATTCGCGGATTACGTTCTTGCCGACCCGCACGCGGATGTAATACCATTTGCCCAGTCGACAAAGATACTGTGTCTTGGTTGCCTTCCAGTGCTGCTTCCGAGCCATAGATTCGAAAATAATGTGGTCAATTGCGTGTAGTCAACATCAAAATAATGGACCGATGACAGGTTTACGCAAATACCTGATAATAAACTACTTCGATCATACGTGGAGGCGTAAGGCGACCTGGTGGCGCTCCTGGTCTTCAAAACCATGGTGGGGCTCAACAAAGTCCCAGGTGGGTTCGATTCCCATCCGTCTCCGCCAATTCGGACTCTCCCGGGCCTGACTATGCGGCGTGTCCCTCAACCTCCCATCAGTCCCGCGTCGCGCGCCCAGGAGCGCCATGACTTTTGGCCGGGCTTCATCGCCGCCCTGATCGGCATCATCCTGGCGTTCTGTGGTGCGCGGCATCTGACGGCTGTGGATACGGTGGATGGCGGCACCGCCTGGGAAACGCAGTTGGTCAAGGCCTTCACGTTTGATGGCCTGCAATACCCCGATCAGG
>PLZQ01000163.1 GCA_003152225.1 Limisphaerales bacterium
CTAACTCGCTTGTTTTAGGGCTAGACAAGGCTGTTGCGGGTGGCGAAGACCTCATCTGGCATTGACTTTTCTTCGAAATACCGTCTCACTGTAGAAGCCAGCATATGCGCGATCTATGACCACCAAGGCGGAGTCCGCAGGAGTGCCTGGGACGGGAGCAGTCACGCGCCTCCTCGAAGAAATGCGCCAGGGCAATCCCGAGGCTGCGGGGGAACTGTGGTCCCAAGTCTATCGTGAACTGCGCGCACTGGCTGCCTACAAGATGTCTCCCGCGCAGAGGTATTGCTCCAATTGGGTGAGCCTGACGAAGTGGCGCTGGAAGAACGCCAATTTCGTTACCATACCGAGCGGATCAAATGGGACGTTTACTGGCTCCTGGCAGGGGGTTACAACGCCGACAGCGGAATCATCGAGGTCAAGAAATACTACGATCTGGTGCTGTGCTTCGACGATCGGGGAACACTCATCGCGGGCTCGTGGCTCGACGGCTGGTACCCGGGGAAGCTGCGCCGGAAGGCTCAGTGGGCACCAAGGTATAACGGAGAACCACAGGAAGAATCACACCATGAACCTCCCAAAACATAATGCGAACGACCTCTTCGCCGAAGCCTTGCGGTTGACGAATCCAGCCGAACGCGCCGCGTACCTGGACCGGACCTGCGCGGGCGATCCAGCGCTTCGCCAGGAAGTGGAATCTCTGCTCGGTGCCTATGCGCAAGCCGGCGACTTCCTTCGCCCCACGATATCGATCCTGGTGCCAGACCCACGAAACGAGCCAGTCGGCGAAAGCCGCCGCGTGGACGAAGGCGTTGCCGGACTTTGAAAAGCGTCCAGCCGATGTGTTGCGAGAGAGCCCCTCTTCCCCACGATGATGGCTTCCATGAAAAGCATATTAGCAGATTCTGTGAGGGAATTTAAGGGGTGGCGGCGCATAGATAGATGGCAGACGCAATATCAACCCCAAAGAAGCAATGAAAATCGTGGCCTTAATGCTCTTGGCGGCGACGGGACTGGTTACCGGCTGTGTCGGGCTGATCCCGGTGCCATCCCTTTCCAGGCAGCCTGCGGACGGTCGGGTCATTCAAGCTCAAGAGGCCGCATTCATCGTGCCCGGACAGACAACGCGCGCACAGGTGGTCGAACAATTAGGCGCCGACTTCCGGGCCTCACCGCGCCTGCCGGTCATGGCCTACTCCTGGGATCTCCCCGGAGGCACGGCTCTGTGGTGGTGGGCTGTGTTTTGCACCGAAGGTGGCGCGGGCGACGCGGGCGAGTTCGAGTGGGGCCGCTGGCGGGCTTTCTTCGTCGCCTTCGATCAGGACGGGTACGTGACCAAAACTAAGTTTGTCCGCCTTTCCGGCCGTAAGTCGCTCGACGAGCAATTGGAGGCATGGGGGGCGGCCTGTTATGCAAAACAAAACCATGATAGCCTCGCCTTCCACACGCAGGCTCACTAAAGATTCACAATAATGACTATATGAAAAACATGAAAGAACTGACGCTCCCGCTGCTGAGCGCAGCAGCGGTTATACTGGCCGGCTGTGTAACTACCTCCGTTTACCCGTTCTACGGCGAAAATGACGCAGTCTTCGAACCCGCCTTAATCGGCCATTGGACGAAGGTGCAGCATCCGGAGGAACGGTGGACCTTCGAGCGAGACAGTGGCGACTGCTATCGGGTGACCTGTGTATCTGAAGGCAAGACCAACACAGGCCAAGGACATTTCTTCAAACTCAAAGGCCAGTCGTTTCTGGATTTCTCGACCCCGACATGGAAGGAGGACATCCAGCCACAACCAGTGCCCTCGCACATCCTGGTCAGTGTGACGCAAATCGCGCCAACCATGAAGATGGCGGACCTGAGCTACGAATGGCTGGGACAGTTGCTAGCCACAAACCCGGCAGCTATCCGGCACCTGGTCATAAAGACGGGAGACAATCCCGAGGATCGCCGCATCGTGCTGACCGCCGACACGGCGGAACTTCAGCGGTTTGTGATCCGTCACCTGAAAACCGAGGGCGCCTGGAACGAAGGCCTGGAACTGCAACCTGCGAAGTGAGCGTCGTGCAGCCAACGAAGGGAAGCGCGCGGCTTTGGCAGCCGTTCGGTCTTGCGGCTGTCTTCGTGTTGCTGCTGACTGGCTGCGAAACGGTCGAAAAGTACAGCCTGACCTACCGGGTGTGGGATAATGATGACTGGCGCAAGTGGAGCGAACCGGCACCGAACCCGAACCTGGCTCTCTCCGAAAGCCCCAATTACACCGACGTGTTGGTCCAGTACGACGCCTTCAGCGAGAAGCATTCGAAGGTCGAGCGACACGCTTATTATCTGCATCCGAGCCAAGCGCGCATTGAAGCCGGAACCAAACCGGAGCTGGTCAAACCGTCCGAGGCCGACGGAATGAAACCCATCCCGGTGCTGCTCACGCAAGGCGCCCTCACCAACCAACCGCCTGACCTCCCCGCATACGCCGTCGTCACCAGAGAAGGGCGGGGATTCACCTTGTATCGGTCGATGGGGTCTGAGTCAGCCTTTGAATTGCCTGTTTATGTCGAGACATCCGGCACGCCGACCCGCGTTGTATTGACACCGTTTGCTGTGGCGGGCGACACTGTGATGGTCGGCATGGTGGCGGCGGTTGTCGGATTCCTTTTGTGGGCCCAAATTGGCGCACCGACCTGCTACTGAATCGCGCATTCAATGTGCAGCCTCGACCTCCCTGTCCGTTACGAAGCGTAGCCTGAATACCATTGACCTCGTTGACTGGAAGACCACAATGGCCACCGGTTGAAAGGGAATCCCTCTAAGCCGGCGGTTGATGAATTCGCCGGCAGGATGGTAAGCGAGTCACGAATGAAGGCGATTGCTGCTCTCCATGTTAGACTATCAGAAAGAAGCCACCATCACACGACCGCCGGGCGGCCGAGGTTGGCCGCCGCGTTGCTGGCGCTGATGGTTGGCATCGGTCTGGGCGATGCTGTCAAGGCCCAGCAGATCCAGTTCCGACCAGGTGAACTGATCCAGGTGGTAGGCCAGGCGCTCGACGTGGGCAACTACGCCATCCCTTGTGTCGCCGATTGGAACGGCGACGGGCGCAAGGATCTGCTCG
This sequence comes from Limisphaerales bacterium, assembly GCA_003152225.1. Classification (GTDB taxonomy): domain Bacteria; phylum Verrucomicrobiota; class Verrucomicrobiia; order Limisphaerales; family UBA8199; genus PALSA-1440. Next base: position 3,110 of record PLZQ01000163.1, read on the forward strand.
TCGGTTACCAAACTGCGGGCAAGATCGCCTTGTATCTGAATACCGGCTCGGACGCCAATCCAGTCTTCACCACCGCCGTCAATCTCCAGGCGGGCGGAGCGGACATCTACCTGCCGTCCGGGGGTTGCGGCGCGCCGGCTCCGTGGGTCTGTGATTATGATAACGACGGGAAACGCGACCTGCTGGTGGGCGACGGAGCTGCCGGGTATGTCTATTTCTACCGCAACACCAACACCGACGCCAACCCGATCCTCGACACCGGTGTGCGCCTCATGGCGGGCGCGAGCGTTCTCAGCGTCACCTACCGCGCTACCCCATACGTTTACGATTGGGATGGAGATGGGCTCAAAGACCTGCTCTGTGGTAACGGGGACGGCAACGTCTATTTCTTCCGGAACATCGGAACGGCGCAGGCTCCCGCTTATGCTGCCGGCACGCTCCTGCAGGCGGGTGGGGTGAGTTTGAACCTCGGCATTCGTTCAGTCGTGCGCGTGTTTGACCTGGACGGAGATGGAGTAGCGGACTTGCTGGGCAGCTCGAACACGGGCGTGTACTGGTGCAAGAATACCGGCAACAAAACAGCGCCCGTGCTGCTTCCGCCCGTGGCGCTGCGTGCGCCGGTCTCCGGCAGCGGCTTGCAGCCGATCAACACCGGCCAGCGCATGCGCTTGGATTGGGTGGACTGGAACAATGACGGCGTCATGGACCTGCTGGTGGGCAACCTCGACGGCACGATCTCTTACTTCGAGGGCTATAGGTTTGCCTTCACAGCGGTCAGCGATCGAGCCTCCGGCGCGTGCGCTTTGCAGTGGAACAGTGCTTCCTTCCTGAGCTATCATCTGCTCTCCGGGACCGCGCCTAGTTCGATCACGAACCTCATTGCTATGAGTGTGCCCTCTGGAGGGAAAACCACCTGCTACACGAACGCCGGCTCGTCCGATCAACAGTTTTACCGGCTCCAGATTGCGCCTTAGCAATTCAGAGCTGCCACGTATGGTATGAAACCAATCCTTCTGCTCGTCGCCTGCCTTGCCTTCACTCGCGGGGCCTGCGGGGCTGCGCCGGTCCAGCCTTCTCCTCCTGCAAGTCCGTATGCCAAATGGGAGCATGGCCCGTCCCATGACGCCGGGTTCTTTCCTATCGCCGTTTGGCTGCAGGACCCGCGCAACGCCGGCCAATACCGCGCGGCCGGCTTTAACACATACGTGGGGCTTTGGAAGGGGCCGACCGAGAGCCAGCTCGCGGCCCTGCGAGCATCGGGCATGAAGCTGATCTGCGATCAGAATGCTACAGTCCGCTCACACCTCGACGACTCGACGATTATTGGCTGGATGCACGGGGACGAGCCCGACAATGCCCAGTCGCTCGGTGACTCGAAAGGCTACGGCCCGCCTATCCCCGCCAAGACCATTGTCGCGGACTATGAGAAGATCCGGGCGGCCGACCCGTCGCGTCCGGTCATGCTCAATCTCGGCCAAGGCGTGGCTTGGGACGGATGGTATGGCCGCGGCGTGCGCAGCAATCACCCGGAGGATTACCCGGAATACCTGCCCGGCTGCGACATCGTGTCATTCGACATCTACCCGGTCGCGCATTCCAATCCCCAGGTCGTCAGCAACCTATGGTATGTGGCGCATGGCGTGGAACGGCTCGTGAAATGGGCTGGTGGCCAAAAGGTGGTGTGGAACTGCATCGAATGCACCCGCATCCAGAGCAAGAGCAAAGCCTTCCCCAGCCAGGTCCGGAGCGAGGTCTGGATGTCGCTCATCCACGGTTCCATGGGAATCATCTATTTCGTTCACGAGTGGCAGCCCAAATTCGACGAGGCCGCCCTGCTCCATGACCCGGAGATGCTGCGTGAAGTGACGGTGATTAACCGCCAGATTACCGAACTAGCGCCGGTCCTCAATAGCCCAACCGTGAATGACGTGGTCCAGGTCTCCTCATCGAACCCGCAAGTCCCAGTGGCCGTAATGCTAAAGCGGGGTGAGGGCGCCTCCTATCTCTTCGCGGTGGCAATGCGGGACGGAGACACCACCACCACCTTCACGCTCAAGGACCTCGCCGGGGACAAGACCGTGGAAGTGCTGGGCGAAGACCGCAAACTAGCCGCGCACGGCGGGGGCTTCAGCGATACCTTCAAGTCCTGGGCAGTCCATTGTTACCGCATCAAGTAGGCCAATTCTGCCTTTCCGCCGAATCTTCCCGACCGGCGAACGGAGCAGTATAAGTATTTGCAATAGCTGAGGCGGCTGTTGGCACTGTCTTGATCCCCGCCCTGCTCTGGACGTGCCCTGGACATACCCTGGACATACCCTGGTACCATAGAACCCTCCCTCCCGGGCCTCCAAACCGGAGACTCGTCGCTGCGACCTTGCCGCCTTCGCTCCGTCAGAATTAGCCGGGCTGAATATGCTGTGGCACCGAGCTAACCTATAGGGAACCGCCATGTCGGCGCCGAGTGTCCATGCCACTTCCCGGAACTGCGCCATCTTGGCACATCGGTTGCGCCAACTTCGCCCAACTTCAACTCGGCGATGCCGAAAAATACATCGCCGCCGGTGAAATGACCACCGACTGCTTTAAGAGGCTGGCGAGGGCGCAGTTTGCAAAGGACACTGACAGAGTGGGCGACGGGTCATCCGAGGAAAGCGACGGTGGCATTTGCTACCGGGGGTCAAGAGGCTTAAATAAGATGGGATGAGCCTCACCTGACAGGAACTGGCCGACGAAGCGGCCTCCCTGTCGGTGAAGGGCGGTTACGTCGGCACGTCGTCGCAGGCTTGGCCATATGATCACTATCCTGGACCGATTCAAGAATGGGGAATTCGCCAATCCGGCACAGCCGATGGGCGCTCTAGTGTATGCCGCGGTCTTCGCTTTGCTTGCCTGGCTCTTTGGTCGCGCCTTACGCCTTGCCGTCCACCGAGTCCTCGCCCGCGATGAGCACGGCTACGTGGACCGCACCGACGTCAACTTCCTGGCCCAATTGGCCCAAATCGGCGTCTGGCTTTTTGCCTTCATTTCTTACGCGCACCTCGTTCCTGCCCTCTCCCGTTTGGGCACGGCCTGGTTGGCCAGTGTCGGCGTTGCCTCCGTGGTGCTCGGCCTGGCCGCCCAAAACACCCTCGGCAACCTCATCGCTGGCATCTCGCTCCTGCTGTATCGCCCGTTCAAAGTCGGCGACCGCCTCCAGGTCACCGCGCCCACCGGCCTGGAAACCGGTGTCGTCGAAAGCCTTAACCTCGGCTATACCGTCCTCAAAACGGATGATATCCACTTTAACCTCCGGCGGCGCGAATGCCTGGTCGCTGGCGGCCACCACAACCGGACCGATCTTCCAGGGAGGCCGCCTCAAAGCCCGCTATCGCCAAGCTCAGGCCGCCTCCGAACAGGCCAGGCTCTATTACCAGCAAACGGCCCTGAACGCATTTCGCGAAGTCGCCGATGCTCTTATCTCGCGCCAGCAATTCCAAGAAGCCCGCGCCGAACAGGTTGAAGCCGTCGAAGCCTACCGCGAGGCCGTGCAGGTGGCCACTGACCGCTACAATGCGGGCAAGGTAAGCTACTACGAAGTCCTCGAAGCCCAGCAACAACTTTTCCCCTCGGAGAACGTCCTCTCCAACATCGAGGCCAGCGAACGCCTCGTGATAATCCAACTCTACAAATCGCTGGGAGGCGGGTGGAACCTCAAAGATAATCAATGGAGCGCCACCGGAGCTCGATAGAGACAATTGGTTATTGGCAGCGCATCGGCCTTGGGCGGGTTTTTGACCTGTCCCCACAACTGGTGACATGCAGGGGACAGGCGATCTGGTATCTTCTGGGCATCGATACGACTTGTTCTCGTTATCGTGTGTCGAAGAAGCCGGATTAGAGTTCCGGCTTTTTTGTTGTACGAGACCAAGAACGACCATGAAAGCAGCGTCATCAAATTCGGGCTCGCCCCTGCAAAACAGAATTGCAGCCGTCAAATCATCCCTGCGCTGCTTCGTTTACAGCCTGGTCGGATTGGTCCCCATAATTGGAATCCCGTTCGCGGTGGCCGCCATCATTCGGAGTCGCCAGGTGCAAAAGGCCGTCCGCTCGGATTGGAACCCGGGGGATCGATACCTGAATGCGGCCCGGCGGATAGGTCCCTTGGGCTTTCTGACGAGCGCGATCTTCGTGCTCCTGGTGGGATTCGTTCTCCCAGCCTTTTGGCGAGACCTGGGTGCTTGTTCGTTTGGATCAACCTGAGGGCACAGTTAAGCGCCACAAGGCGTGGCGATGAGCGTTTATGTCCCGCACAACCCGAGATACCGTCATTCGCGCCACTCCCTTGTTGGCCTCTGGGTATTAATCTCCAAAAGCCCAACGGGTTCGTTTTGTTCGTGCAAATCCCCGGCCTCGGGTCATCATGCTCCGTCGTTTCGCAATGGGTGGCACAGGTGCACATTTGATGAAGAACGAAACCATCATTCTTCCGGGGGGCGATATCGCCCGACTCATTCATTCGATCCGTGACCAGCGGGTCGTCCTTGATAGCGATTTGGCGGCCATTTATGGGGTGGCGACCAAGCGCCTCAATGAACAATACCGCCGTAATCTCAGCCGTTTCCCCCAGGATTTTGCATTCCGGCTCACCCAAGACGAGTGGACGGTTTTAAGGTCGCAAGATGCGACCCTGGCGCCGCTGGTGAACCGGTCGCAAATTGCGACCGGTTCCCAGAAACACCGCGATCCCCGTTATCCACCTGTTGCCTTCACCGAACACGGCGCCCTCATGGTCGCCAGCATTCTGAACAGCCCTCGTGCCGTGGCCATGAGTGTCTATGTTATCCGCGCCTTCGTTAGGATGCGCGAGGACCTGGTCGCCAATGCCGCCATCCTCAAACGACTCGCCGAGATTGATAAGACGCTGCTAATTCACGACGCCGCGCTGCGCGAGATTTTCGAGAAGCTCCGCCCGCTCCTTGCTCCCCCTCCTCCGCCACCCAAACCCGAAATCGGCTTCCACGTCAAAGAAGACGCCATTCCTTACCACACCAGCAGGCGAGCAATGGACTGAACAAAGGCCGGGACTTTAGACTTCTCTCTTCCCCCGCCTACCACCCCAAGCTGGCCAAGAAGACAAGTCGCTCAACCAGGAAGACAAAGATAGCTACCACCTGACCGCAGGCTGTGGCGACTTTGGCGGCGGTACGCTACTGGAAAGTGTCGAAAGTGAGAACCGCTTGCTCGGTCGCGGTCTCAAACCTAGCGCCCAATGCCGCCTTGAGCACACAGGGACTGACTCCAAGTCCGCTGTGCCGGCGGCGCTACCGGGCCATGTGTCTCAACCGCCCGCTTGATGTTTCGGACAACGTTCTCCAGGTCCTCCCGCTCTTGCGGGTTAAAAGCGGTGCGAAGCCGACCCTCAAAGTAGCTGAGGGACGCCATCTCTTGACCGATGATATAGCCGTAAGTCATTTAGCGTTTCTCCGCATCCAGTTTTCGGTAGAGCTCCTTCTGCGCAATCCACTGAAAACCGCGATGGTTGGTTACAAGTGCAATGTCTATTTCCCCTCCAACGGTCGGCATATTGCCAGAAAACCTTTGGTAGTCCGCGGTGGTTCGAATTAGGAATTTTGAGTAGTCAATCGCGTCTTGAAGCGAAAAGGCTCCGAAATTGGCATTCGCGCCCTGTGGGTTTGCCCACAACAAGCTTACGACGGAAAGGTCCCCCGTCACATAGCAGGGAAAGTTCACATCCTTGCACTCGGCCTTCTTCCCAATGCCAATATGGGATCGCCGAGCCAGGAATTCTCCGTTCTTCCCCCGTGCAAAGCCCACCACCTGAAACCCAGAATAGAGCCAGCCGTCAGGAAATAAGTTCGGGTCCTGGCCAACTCCTTTCATCTCCACGAGAAGCTGCTGGTGGAAGTAATCCTTGATGGCATCGCAAATCACATCAAAATCCCCGGTTCCATCCTCCGCGCCCGGCAGCTTGGGCGCCAACTCGATTACATGGTTGTATATACTTCGCCCATTGATGAACCCCGCGCCATAGGTCGCTAACCCCACCCGCTTCCCGACAGGAAATAGTTTTTGTGAATACGCCCACGTCGAACTGGGCACCGACATCGGCGGGACCTCCACGTCCTTGATTTCAAACTGGTTGCCGCACTTCTCGCACTTCGCCGAAACGTTCATCTTCTGCTGCTTGAGGGCCTGCGAAAGGGTCGCCAAGCTATCGCACGCAATCACGATCCCATCAGGAACCAACAGTGAGACGTTAAGTGTCATCGTTTCTCGTTCGAGACCAGATACCAACAACAGCCGCCGTTGTCAAACTCTCCACAGGGTTCGCGTCGTTTCCACGGTGTCAGGATGTCTGAGGCTGACAAGGCCAGACATAACCACGAATTTGCACTGCCGATTCGCCGCGAGCAGAATCATGGCTGGAATCAACCGCACCCCTGAAGTCACTGGCAACTGTTTTGGTGGAGTGTGGGTCAGACGTCGGGCCGAGCCTTAGTACGTCGCCGCTCGCCTCAAGAACTCGCGCGTCCGTTCCTGTTGGGCAGCGGAGAGGATTTGCCCCGGCGTTCCGGATTCGGCCACGCGTCCGCCTTCGAAGAAGACTACGCGGTCGGCCATGTCGCGGGCGAACTGCACTTCGTGCGTGACGACAATCATGGTCATGCCTTCTTCGGCCAGTTGGCGCATGACGCCCAGGACCTCCTCCCGCAGCTCAATTCTTCCAAATGACACTTTTCGGCCGAACTTCACGCTTGCGCAATAGCACGTTGCCGGACAGGCTCGCGTCATGAAGGCTTGGCCGGAATTCGATGCGAAGGGTGACCTACCGCCCGGCATCCACACTGGTTCGCTCGCCGACGTGGTCGCGCATTTTGGTTCCGGGACTCCCCAGCGTCAGCGAGTGGCCCGCCGCCTGGAGCACATTTACGAGCTGGCCAAAGCCAGCGGGCATCTGGCCCGGTTCGTCATCTTCGGCTCGTTTGTGACGGCCAAAGCTGCGCCCAATGACGTTGACATCTTTCTGCTCATGTCAGACAGTTTTGACGTGAGTCAAACTCCGCACGACATTCTTACTGTGTTCGACCATACGGCAGCACAGAATGTTTTAGGCGCAAGTGTGTTCTGGATTCGGCGTGCCGCCGCGCTGGGCGGCGAGGACGCCACCATTGAGCACTGGCAAATCACGCGCGCTGGCGGCCAGCGCGGCATCGTGGAGGTTGATTCACATGATTAGCAACGACCAAGAACTACAAGCGACTCTGGAGCGGGTGAGGCAATTTCAGCTTCAAGTGGCCAATTTGCGTCGCGTGGAGCGCAACCTGGAGAATTACCGCCTTTCGGCCTCGGGCTATCTGGCAGAACTGGACCGGATGACACTGGAGGTGCGAGACTACCTCTGGTCGCATCCGACCGAGGTCCAGCAAGGCGTTCCAGCGTAAGTGATTCGTCACGTGATGAATCGCCGGGATCAGGGCAACGCCGGCCTTAGTGGCGACGAGGACCGCCAGAAGCTTTTGTGAGGGCGCTTGCTTGATTCCATCGCAATCGCCGGGGCCTGGGGTTACATCGGGCGCAAGGTCCTGGACGCGGCCTTGGCGCGCGGATTGCGACCCTGCGTCTTCGACCCCGGGCCGGCGCCGACCGACTTTGATCTGCAGCGCGTGACGCGGGTGGACAGCGAGGCGGAGTTTTATAACCTCAAGGCGGAGCTGTTTCATCTCGCGCTTCACCCCGAAGCCCGACGGCGCGGCCTGGCTTTTCTCCTGCGGCGCGCGGCGTCGGAGCTCCTGTTCATCCTGAATGAGAAGCCGATGGTTTCCCCGGAGACTCCCGGCGAGGCCCAGCCGCTCATCGCAGAGGTGGATCGGAGCCGGGCGGTCATGCTGTATGATTTTCCCGAGCTGTTCGATCCGCTGACGCAGCGAATCACCTCGTATCTGAAAGGCTTCAGCCGAGTGGACCTCTCCTCCATCGTCGTCGAGCGCTCGAAGGACCGGGAAGACCCTGCGATCAGCCGGAACCGCAAGCGGATGCTCCCGATCCAGTTTCAGGAATCGGTTCACTGCCTGGCCTACGTGATCTATGTGCTGGCCACACTCCGCGGCAGCTTCGCCGCCGTTATCCGCGAAGGCGCTTCCGTCAGCGCGAAGTCGGAGCCGTATTGTCCGCCCAATCCGGAGGATTATCCGCATGTCGTGGATGGCCGCTGCGAGTTTCAACTTTCCCTGGGGAAGCTGCAGGTGGCGGGGGTGACGAATTTCAAGCGCGGGGCGCCCTGGCGGAAACGCCGCACCTTGCGCGGGCAGGGTGATGGCCGGCCATTTGTGATCGAAGCGGATTACCTCGAGGGGAAGAAATCGCTGCGGATCAATGGTGTGGACCAGGGTTGGGACGCGTCGGCCAGTTCCTACGAGGCGATCTTGACAACGCTGGCGCATTGGCGGGATAGCGTGCCTGCCGTAACGCTGTTGCACGGCTTGTACCCCAACCCGCGTCTGGCCTGGCTCGCCTTTCAGTTGAGTGGCGCCCTGTGGCGAAGCAGCCACGAGGGAAACCGGATCACGCTGCCCGACCTGAAGGTATTGGACGAATTCGACAGTGGCTATGCTGCGGCGCGCCCACAGCTTCCGCGCTATTCGCGAACCGGCTGCGCAACGGAGACGGGCGGCCATGGACCTTGAAGTCACCCAACAGCACCTGCTCCGCGAACTGGCGGCCCGCTACGGCGTCGCCCCGGCGTCGGCCCGGGTGGTGTTTGCCCCGTACCGAATCTGCCCGTTGGGAGCCCACATTGACCATCAACTGGGAACGGTGACGGCGATGGCCATTGACCGCGGTGTGTTGCTTGCCTACGCGGCGTCCACGGCCCGCGAAGTGCGGCTGAGCAGCCTGGAATTCGCCGGCGAGATGCGCTTCGAGTTGGACCGGCCGGGCGCACCGCAACCGGGCGATTGGGGCAACTACGTCCGGGGTGCCGTTCAAGCCCTCACTCGGAAGGGCTATACGCTGAGCCGCGGATTGGTAGGGGTGATCACCGGCCCTTGGAGTGAAGGGGGCCTGAGTTCGTCGGCTGCGGTCGGGGTCGTCTGCCTGCTCGCACTGGAGCACGGCAACGCACTCCGCGTCGCCGCCGAGGAGAACATCCTGCTGGACCAGGCCATCGAGAACGATTACCTGGGCTTGAAGAACGGCATTCTTGATCAGTCCGGCATCCTGCTTTCCCGGAGGGACCATCTGACGCTCGTGGATTGCGCGACCAACCAGCACGAGCTGGTTCCTCTCACGCAGCCGGTCGGGGCTTGGAGCATCCTCCTGGCCTTCTCCGGCCTGAAGCAAGCCCTGACCGGGACCGACTATAATCGTCGCGTGGCCGAGTGCGCCGCGGCGGCGCGAATTCTCCTGGACGCCGCCGGGCGCTCGGAGGCAAAAGCCTTGCTCGGCTGCGTTCGTGAGTCGGAGTACGCGGAACACAAGCGCAAGCTTCCGCACCCGCTGGATCTCCGTGCCGCGCACTTCTTCTCCGAGGTGGAGCGAGTCCGCCAGGGTGTGATGGCCTGGTCGAAAGGCGACCTGCCTTTATTTGGCCGGCTCATGACCGAGTCGGGCGAGAGTTCGATCCGCAATTACCAGTGTGGGAGTCCGCCGCTGGTGGATCTCTACGAGCTTCTGGTGCGCTGTCCCGGAGTTTACGGGGCGCGGTTCAGCGGGGCGGGTTTCCGCGGATGCTGCGTGGCGCTGGTAAACGAGGCCGCAGCGCAGCAGATTGCGGAGGCGATCACGCCGGCCTATGCGCGGCGACAACCTGCCCTGGCCGCCCAAGCGTCCGTCGAGATCTGCCACTCGGAGAACGGCGCTCGTTTCCTAGCCGGGCCTTTGGGGCAAAGTATAAAGGATGAAGGATGAATTATGAAGGGCCAGATTTAGCCTTTTGGAGATGGTGGTGAAAAACCGTCTAAAGCGAACCTGGGGGCTCCCGCTGGCCGATATGCTCAGCCGGCCGGGAGTCCCCAGGTCAATCTGCTTCAGGGCCCCTTGCGCACCCGGAAGTATGTGTTACCAGCGCCCGCGAGGATGATGACGGTATTCACGCTGCCGCTCCTCATCACGGTGGGTTGCGGAGACATGTCGGCAAAGCCCGCCGAAAGATCAGACGAGGATTGAACGACCTCGGTCCCGTAGTAGGCAGGCCACGAAAGCGTCACGTCCGTTCCGGGCCGGGAGAGGTCCAGGCGGAGGGCTGGCGCCAACTCAAAGACATTGCCGAGAGCCGCTCCCAGCAGGATGGTCTTGAGGTCTGGTGACACATCGAAGCCGAAATACTGATCCGCCGTCAAGCGGCCCGTGCAGGCGTCCAATTCGGCTTTGGTGTAAGTCGTGTAAAGCGAGCCCAACGTGGTCGCGTCGGTCATGTTGTACACTTGAATACCGTTGTCGGTCGTGTGCACGTAAAGATATCCTCCCCGCTCCACTACCGTCCACAGGCCAAAACTGCCGCCCCCCGTCAGGGTGCCCGCATTGCCCAGCAGCGTCGAAACGCCATTCGTTAGATTAATGGCGTAGAAGTTCGGGCTGCTGTTATTGCCGGCGTCGCCGTAGTAAGCATAGCCGCTGAACTTCTGGCCCACGCGCACATTGCGAATGCGTTCAATCACGGAAGTCGTGACGTACCCGTTGGCATTCCAGGTGGTATTCCTGGTCAGCGCGAGAGCGTCCGCGGTCACATCAGTCAGATACAGTTTGCTACGCTGGCCGGAGATATAGCACGTGCTGATCATGGTGTCGTCATCCACCCAATCAAAACTCTCCACGACCTCGGTGTCTATGGTGTCCACTGCCCCTGGATTGGAGGCGTATAAATCAGAATCATACCGGGTGAAGGTGCTCGCAAAGGTTGCCATATTGGCCCCGATGGCTCCGCCCGACCCCAACACGTAGGTTGTGCCACCCGGGCCGCGGAGACGCCCGATCATGCGGTGTTCGTTCACGGGAGGGATAGCGCCCCCTAAAAACGTGCCGGCGCCTGAGAGATAGCGTCCAAAACAACGGAAGGCATCTCCACTGATTTGGGTGGCATAGATTTCCCCGTCAAAGTAACGGGGGTTATACGTGGTGTTGGCTTGTTGGCCCAAGTCGGCGCAGGGCCGAACGATCACGCCGAGCTGCCATTGCCCCGACGCAACCGGCACCCGCGCCTGCAACTCAAAGACATTGCCGAAAGCCGCTCCCAGAAGCATTTTTGTGCCGTCCGGCGACAGATCCAGGCCGTAATACTGAGCCGTGTAGCCCGTGGCGGCGTCCAGTTCAGCTTTGGTATAAGTTGTGTAGAGCGAGCCCAGAACCGTGGCGCTGGTCATGTTATAGACTAGAATGCCGTTATCGGTCGTCTGCACGTAGAGATATCCACCCCGCTCGATCACCGTCCAAAGGCCGAAACTGCCGGCGCCAGTCAAGGTGCCCAGGCTGCCCAGCAGCGTCGAGGCGCCCGTGACCAGATTAATGGCGTAGAAGCTCGGGTTTGTGTTATTGCCGGCGTCACCGTAATAGGCGTAGCCGTTGTACTTCTGACCCACCCGCACATTGCGAATGCGTTCGATCACGGGGGTCGTGACGTACCCGTTGGCATTCCAAGTGGTGTTCCTGGTCAGGACTAAGGGGTCCGCGGTCACATCGGTCAGATACAGTTTATTTCGCTGTCCGGAGATATAGCACGTGCTGATTATGGTGTTGTTATCCACCCAATCAAAACTCTCCACAACCTCGGTGTCTATCGTGTCAACGGCCAAGGGATTGGATGCGTATAAATCAGAATCATATCGGGTGAAAGTGCTGGCAAAAGTTGCCATATTGGCCCCGATAGCCCCGCCCGAGCCCAACACGTAGTTTGTCCCACCCGGGCCGCGGTGGCGCCCGATCATGCGGTGTTCGTTCACGGGAGGAATAGCGCCCCCTAAAAACGTGCCGGAGCCTGAGAGATAGCGTCCGAAGCAACGGAAGGCATCCCCACTGATTTGGGTGGCGTAGATTTCCCCGTCAAAGTAACGGGGGTTATACGTGGTGTTTGGTTGCTGGCCCAAGTCGGCGCAGGGCCGGACGGTCACGCCGAGTTGCCAATGTCCCGACGGGATCGGCGCGGCTTGCGCTAGCGTAACAACCAGACAGGCGGCTGCCAGGATTAGGTGTTTTCTCATAACGTATTCGGTTTGGTTTCCGGATTGGTGTGTCTATGGTCTATTGATGAACTACGAACTGCTTCCGCCCGCGCCCGCGAACGGTTGACGCTGATCGTGTTTGGCACTACTCCACGCGTCTTTCACTGTCCCATTTAAGCTCAGGGGGGAGTTCCGCTACAATGACCAGTTCTGGTCATGCGCAATCGGCGATCATCACTCCATGCTTTGCGATCTACGGTTTGGTTTTGGCAGCCTTCGCCTGCACAGCGGCTGGGATAACCGGCCGCGGCTCCTGGGCGGAGTGCGGATTGAGCAGGCTCCAGGTGTGTGAGGCGAAGGCATTACCCAGGAACAGCGGCTGTGGCAGCCATGTCCGGTAGAGGTTCTTCTCGTTCCAGGCATTGCCGGCGGAGGCGAAATCGCACAGAGCCAAGTTCGTCGTGTAATGGCCGTAGAAATGCGAGGGGTGAACCTGGAAGGGCACTTCGAAAGCCATCCTGGCCCAGGCTGGCTTGGCCGCCAGCGGCTTGAGTTTCACGAAGCCCTCGGCGTCCGTGCTGAGCCAGACCGCCGTGTCGGTTGCCGGGACGAGCCGGTTATCCAGCGCTAAGAGAATCGGCCCCCGCATCAGCGCTAATTGCGGCGCGCCGCTGGGGGCCGGCAAGGCACGTCCACGAAGGTCCAAGGTGAGCAAGACTTCATCGCTCGGCGCCCACTCCCGCTCAAGCTTCGCATAATCGCCCGGCTTGCACGCGACCGGTTCGCCGTTGACGGCGAGGGCGGTTTGCTGGCTCCACGCCGGTATGCGCAACTTCAGCGTGAAGCGCTGCTTGTGGGTTGGTGAAATCGTCAGTTTGATCCGCTCGCTCACAGGGTAATCGGTTTCTTGCGCGATGTTAACTTCCCCGCCGCCAGCCAGTTTAACCGAAGCGTTTCCCGGCGCGTATAGGTTTACTACCGGGCCTTCGGGTGCTGTCATTACCGCCCAGCGCGGGGTCAGCAGCATGCCCCGCGGTGCGCTGGCCACGCAGCAGCTCAGGTTCAGATCCGCGTGGGCAATGAAGCTGGGCACCCGCTCGCCCGTGAGCTGCGTAAAATAGCTGAACCATTCCCCGCCGGGAGTCATCGCGCCGATCATGGCGTTGTAAAGCGAGAGCTCCATTTCGTCGGCCCAAACCGGATCCCCCGTGAGCCGCAGCAGTTGGGAGCAGAGTTTAATCCACGTGACGGTCGCGCAGGTTTCCTGTGGCTTTTCCAGGAATTCGGTCTGGCTGCGGGCGCCGTCGCAAAAGAGTTCGTGGTTGGAGGCAGAGCCGTCGATCATCCGTTCGTGCCGGCGAACGCTCTGGCCAAAGCGCACCGCCGCGTCCAGGTACTGGCGGTCCCCGGTGGCACGGTAGAGTTCGCAGATCCCCTCAAAGCAGGACATGATTGCATAGGCGTGATTCTGCAGCGGCGGGGCGCCTGCCAGCGCCTTTTCCAGCAGGTGAATCCCCTGCGGCGCCGTGCTATAAGGCGCGTTCCACTGGGCGATAATCGACTGGGCGAACACCAGATACTTCCGGTCGCCGGTGCGCTGGTAGAGCAGCGCCATTGGCTCGATGATTGAGCTGTTGGCCACCCCTTTGAGCTCCGCCACGCCGACCTCCACCAGCTTGATCTTTCTGCGCTCCAAGTTGTCGATCAGGTTATCGGCGTCGCGGCGGGCCGCTTCAAGCGCTGTTTTGTCTGCGGTCAGGTCATAGGCGGCGAGCAGACCGAGCAGCACGTATTTGCGGCACCAGATGTCCCACACCGTCAGGCGATCTTTCTCGTCGTAGGAACCGAGATACCCATCGGGTCCCTGGCTCTTGATCACCTCCAGCGCCACCTGCTCCAGTTGCGCGCGGCGCTCCGGCGTCGGTTGCCAGGCGTAAGCCAGCACCGCTGCGCTATACCATTTCCCCCAATATTCGCCGCGCCAATCGCCATTGTCATGATGATTGCGAATAACCGCTACCAGTGATTCAGGGTTCTGGGCCCAAACGCGACCGTTCAAGCACAAATTGAGCTTGTCCCCAAGCCAGCCCTGCAATTGCACTGTTCCCGGCAAAGCCAGACTCATTGTGTCGGCCACACCCTGAGTTGGCTGGGGGTTGCCGGAATCGGCCGCCCTAATCGACGCAGCCAGAAACACCAACGCTGCCAGCAAAGCAATGAGCGTGAACCTGGCGGCGCGGGTGAAGCGTTTACGGGGGGAAGGTCTGTTTGCGGGAGCAATGTCTTTCACCCCGCCATTTAAGCTCAGAAGTCGGCTCCGCACAACAGGCCAATTCTGGTCATGGGCGCGAGGGCATCACTGAAGTTCTCATGCCAGTCACGTCCCGGAAATCACCACCATTTGTTCGTTGAACCAACCGGGGTATTAATGTCAGTCGCTGGGGGAATCGTAAAAGCTCCGACATGAGCGTCGCCCCACAGCATTACTGTTAAGCTTTTCCCCTGGTAATTGTGCCAGATGCTCCTGCTGTCGGTATTTCCGCGGTCCGGATACCAGATCCAGTCGCCTTGAATGACCTTGCTGACCGACCTGACTGAGATTTCCGTGACTTTAAAAGCGCCCTATTGGTGGCCGCGACGAAGAAACCATAGCCACCATCCTTGCCTCCGAGGGCACACCAGTCCAGCATGCGCGGCATGGTGTCTTCGTTCTCATCACTATAGAGATGCAGGGCGATTCCAATTTGCCTCTGGTTGGAAACGCACCTGACCTGTTGTGCCTTGGACTTTGCGCGCGCCAGGGCGGGCGGGAGCAGCGCCGCCAGAACGGCGATGATGGCAATCACCACGAGCAGTTCGATCAGCGTGAACGCCCCGCTGCTTTGATGCATCATTCTCATATGCAGGAAATCGCCTTTTCGGCTTTGCCGGCAAGAGAGTCATGGAAAGGGAGTGGCGGGATTAATCGGGGCAGAGGTCCGAAGCTGCATCCAAGGGACGTCTCGAGGACCCATGGGACTTTGCGGCTTGTTGACCGCCAGCGTGTCCGGGTCCCGCCATTTGTGGATTTCGCTATGCCCATCCGCAAACGACAGACCACAGGCGCCGTTGTGATAGATCCCCGGATCATTGCCCCAGATGAGAGTGTTAAACACGACGAGAAAATAGCCGTCGTCGAGCGTCGTTGGATTCTCGTCGAGAAACACGAACGCCTGAGCGGGAGAAGGCCGAAAGATCTCCGCAAGCTTTCGAAAAGTGAAATACGTGTCTTTGGTCGCGTCTGTGTACCAACTGTTCCCGTTCATATTCCCGTTCATCGAAATGCTGCGGACTCGCGGCCCGAGCACGACGTTCCCCAGGAGGGCGACGCTCTGGTCCGCGGGGCATTTGTAGATGCCCACCGATTGGTTGTAAGGCCACAGCAGTCCCGAGGGGGATTTCAGCAGGTTGACATTGGTGCCGTCCCGCGGATTCACGGCGAACTGTCCGCCGATCCAGCCCGTATAAACCGCGCCGTCGCCGTTGGGGACAAGTTTATCGTTGTTGTCGTGTGCGTACATCAGCCAGCAGATTTGGAGCTGCTTCAGATTGCTGAGGCAACCAATGCCTTGCGCTTTTTGTTTGGCCTTCGCCAGCGCCGGCAGCAGCAGCGCCGCCAGGATGGCGATTATGGCAATGACCACGAGCAGCTCGATCAGCGTGAACGCTTCAACGTTTCGATGTTTTGGTCTCATACGTCTTTCACCCGCCCCAATTTAGCCTGAATAGCCGGTCGCGCCACACGGGGCCGGTTTTGGCCATGCACGCGAGCGGTCCAGGCACGGCGAGGACTTGAGGCCTCGTCGATAACACTCTTCATCATTTCGGCCGGCTGGCTGAG
>PLZQ01000422.1 GCA_003152225.1 Limisphaerales bacterium
AACTCATAGACACGCGCCCCGCCGAACGGAACGGCGACAACACCCCCAGCCCCAACCCCGCCTGGGAACCGCGCAACGTCACCTGGACACATTATTATGGCAAAGAAGATAGTTACTCGCGCATTGACTACCTCCTCATCAGCCCGGGCTTGGCTCGCGAGTGGGTCGCCAGCGAGACCTATGTGTTGAGCCTCCCCAATTGGGGCATCGGCTCCGACCATCGCCCGATCATGGCGACGTTCGAGGCTGAGGATAAGTAAAGCCGCTCTCGGGGTTGCCCGTTCAGGCCGCTAATCTGGACCCATTCAATGAGCGCTTAACGCAAGCACAAAGGCAGAGCGCGGAAAAGGCGTCTCCATTCAGTTGAAGGGGAGCGCACCCACCTCGGGTACCGTGGCTGGCATGTTGGCCAGCCATCTGTCGGGTCAGCAGATTCGGCTCACAGATTGGTGACCTGCGAAGTGCCGAAGCCATTTCGAGAAGGCGCCGAGTGCCAGCGCTCGAGGCGGGCGCGCTCCCCATACGCGACTACCCGGAGACAGCTCGAGGCTCGGCGTTCATTCACACTTCGGAAACAAGCCACTCGAAAGATTGGGCCCGCTCGGATTCTCTGAAGAGATTATCCTTGCCAATTAGCAGCATTTATGCCCTACTGTGGGTGAAGCGTGAGAAGTAGCACGTCTCAATGGGGCATCATTAAACTGTTGATCAAAAGGCATAGCATGAACGCCAAGTCACTTGGAGTCAGCCTCGGCCTGTGTGCACTAGCGCTTGGGTCATTTGTGACGGCTCACGCGGCGGCGCCCGTCATCACGAACATCACCCTGATCCGCGCCAACCCACACTTGGGCATCCAGAGCGATGTGGGCGCAATCAATCGAGTCCAATTCACGACCAACTTGAGCCAGGCCAATTGGGTCGTGTTGACGAACCTCGTCGTGAGTCAAAGCGGCTACGAGTTCGTGCATACAAACCCACCCGTGACACCCGCGCGATTCTATCGGATCGTGGCTTGCCCAACGAACGCCCCCTCGGGCATGTCGATGATCCCTGCCGGCCCTTTCACGATGGGCGATACACTTGACGCCGACACCAACGCCGTCCCTGCCCACTCGGTGTATGTGAGCNNTCGCAATGGGCGACCAACCACGGTTACGTCTTTGAAACCACCCTCTGGGGTACCCCGTACGGTGCGGGCAAGGCAGCGAGCCACCCGGTACAAGAGGTCACCTGGTACATCGCGGTGAAGTGGTGCAACGCACGCGCGGAGAAGGATGGGCTGACGCCTTGCTATTACACCGATGCAGCCCAAACCGAGGTATATCGAGATCGGAGTGTCAGCATCAGTAATATCTGGGTGAAGTGGACGGCGAATGGCTACCGGCTCCCAACCGAGGCGGAGTGGGAAAAGGCGGCCCGCGGTGGGGTCAGCGGGCACCGGTTCCCTTGGTCGGGTGCGGACACGATAACCCAGGCCCGGGCCAATTATAATAGCACTTGGTCTGGGGGCCATCCGATTTACTCTTACGATCTGAATTCCATCAGCGGCTATTCCAGCCGTTTCAATGATGGCGTGACTCCTTACACCAGCCCGGTGGGTTTCTTCCCGGCGAATGGATATGGATTGTATGATATGGCCGGAAACGTCTGGGAGTGGTGCTGGGACTGGTACCGCATCTACTGGTACGGCGAGGCGGGTGCTACCCAGAACGACACGCGGGGGCCGGTTTCAGGTGATCTTATTGGCGGTCCCCCCCTCTTCACTCCCAGGCGCGTGATACGNNCCGGTGCGCGCGGGGGCTCTAATACCAGCCACCCCGTTGCCGTCGCTCTCCTCTACCACCTCCCGCATCCTCGGTGCCGGCACCGGCATGTCGATTCACGGAATTTATCGAAACTTTGAAACGTTTGCTGCCTGCTCAACGTCTAATATAAAGACTCGCGCGGTCTGGGGTGCCTTGGCTCGGCGAGCCCGACGCGAGCAGGCTGCCAGCGTGGGGAGGGGGAAGAGCCGCAAAGGAGGAGGCTTCAAATAAGCTTACAACAGGCTTGCAACATGCTTGCAACTTCCTTGCAACTATGGGGACACTCTAGCGTTGCTCTAGTGCCACTCTCTCGTAATGAAGGTGGTGGGGCCGCATTCCCCGGTCGAGCTTCACGGCTGAGCCTGACTTTGTCCCGGCTGTAGCGGCTTGCGTTTGGCGAACGCCTGAATTACAACACCCCGCGCGAAATGAATACTAATAATGGTCTTCCTTTAGTTGCGCCGCGAGTATCCCCGGTGCTCGACCCCGCATTTAGGCCTGCGGTCCTGGCCAACCGCGCCTTCCGCGCGCAGGCTAAGGCCACGCGCAAGGCCGTGACCGTCCGCCTCGGCCTGGAGCAAACCGACGGCAACGTCTCCCACTTCACCACCCCCATCCTGCCGGACAACCATCCGCAGGCGGCGGGCAATTCCACTTACCTCGAACGCATCACCAAGTTCCTGCTCTGGTCGCGCGGCGGGTTCCGTCTTCACTTTGAAGGGCCGGCTCCGCTGGCCACGAAGCTGGCGGCGCATTACCGCGAGACCGCCACGGGCAAGTTCGACTCGAACCTCGTGGGCGAGCGGATGTTCGATCACCCGCTAGAGGTGGTCCATACCAAAGCCCTCCCAGCCGAACGCCGCAGCGCCGCGCCGCTCGGACGCCACCTGGACGGCTGCCGCATCGGCTTCGACCTCGGCGGCAGCGACCGCAAAGTGGCGGCGGTCATCGAGGGCAAGGTCGTGTACAGCGACGAGACAGTTTGGGACCCGTATTTCCAGCCCGACCCACAGTACCACTATGACGGGATCATGGATTCGCTCAAGAAAGCGGCCGCCCACATGCCCCGCGTGGATGCCATCGGCGGCAGCGCGGCGGGCGTCTATGTGAACAACCGCGTGAAGGTGGCGTCTCTGTTCCGCGGCGTGCCGCCGGACGTGTTCAACCGCCGGGTCAAGGATATGTTCCTCGATATCCGGAAGGCCTGGAAGAATATCCCGCTGGAGGTGGTGAATGACGGCGAGGTCACCGCGTTGGCCGGCTCCATGTCGCTCGGGCTGAACCGCATCCTGGGCATTTCGCTCGGCACGAGCACGGCGGGCGGCTACGTCAACGCCGAGGGCAATATCACTTCCTGGCTTAATGAGCTGGCCTTCGTGCCGGTGGATTACAACCCCCAGGCCGCCACCGACGAATGGTCCGGCGACTACGGCTGCGGCGTGCAATACTTCTCGCAGCAATGCGTGGGCCGCCTGCTCGCGCCTGCGGGCATCGAGGTGGACGCCAAACTGCCGCTCCCCGAAAAGCTCAAGCACGTCCAGAAGCTCATGGACAAGGGAGACGACCGCGCCCGCAAGATCTATCAGACCATCGGCACCTACCTCGGCTACGCCATCCCGCACTTCACCGACTTCTACGATCTGGAGAATGTGCTGATCCTGGGCCGGGTCACCTCGGGGCCGGGCGGCGACATCATTATTGCCGGGGCCAAGGAAGTGCTGAAAGTCGAATTCGCCGAGCTTGCGGGCAAGATCGCCTTCCATATCCCCAGCGAAAAAGACAAGCGCCACGGCCAGGCGGTAGCCGCTGCCAGCCTGCCCACTATCACCACCAAGTAAATTTATGACTCCCTATCACAAACTTGTAACTGACTACGCGCGCCTCCTCAAAAAGGGCCGCTCTTACCCTCTCGGAACCTTCGAGCCCGCCCCGCGGCCGGAGATTCCCGCCAACGCGCCCAAGGCGCTGTTCTTCGCGCCGCACCCGGACGACGAATGCATCGTCGGCGGCATGGCGGTGCGCCTGATGCGCCAGGCGCACATGAACCTCATCAACGTGGCCGTCACCCTCGGCAGCAAGAAGGAGCGCCAGGAGGAGCGCCTGCACGAGCTGCAGAACGCCTGCAAGTATCTCGGCTTCACCCTCGTGACCACCGCGCCGAATGGATTGGAGAAGATCAGCCCGAAGACCCGCGAGCAGGACCCGAAGCATTGGGCCGCCTGCGTCAAGGTCATCAAAGACATCCTCGAGCAGCACCAGCCAAAGGTGGTCCTGTGCCCGCACGACCGCGATTGGAACAGCACGCACATCGGCACCCATTACCTCGTGATGGACGCCCTGAAACAGATGCCCGCCAGCTACGAGTGTTACGTGATCGAGACCGAGTTCTGGGGCGCGATGACCGATCCCAACCTGATGGTCGAGATCAGCGCGGAAGACCTGGCCGACATGATCACCGCAACGACGTTCCACGTAGGCGAAGTGGCGCGCAATCCCTATCACCTGCTGCTGCCTCCGTGGATGATGGACAACGTGCGCCGCGGTGGCGAAGTGGCCGGCGGACAGGGCGGGGCCGCGCCCGATTACGCGTTTGCCGTGCTCTATCGCCTGCGCAAATGGAGCAAAGGCCAGGCGACCAAGACGTTCGAGGGCGGCAAGCAAGTGCCTCTGTCAATGAACGTCGCCGAGTTGTTTGCATGAAGGAGAAGTTCATGCG
>PLZQ01000263.1:0-10216 GCA_003152225.1 Limisphaerales bacterium
GCTAGCGGCTGCGGGCGATTGCATTTGTGCCTGGAGTCACGATGGTCGCGAAATAATTCACCTGGTTAAAGTAGGGGTCGTAGCCAGCCTTTCCAGAGGCAGCGCCGACGGTGTCACTTACATCGCGTTCGACTATAATGCGCCCAGGTCTGGCGTCGCGAACCGACGAGGAGTAACTAAAGATGACCGCGAGAGCGGCGGCCACCAAGAGGACTAGCCAAATGTACCTTCGTCGTTTCATATCTAGTAGAGTGATCATCGGCGCTGATTGTTCAACATTCCCGGAGCCGCCCAACGCAGAGGTGGGCGGCGGGAGGCAGCCGCCACTGAGCGCCAAATGGAAACCGAGCTAAACGGCTGCCTCCCGTCCGCTTCATCGACCTCGTTAGTCCTGAGCTTCATGTGCTAAAGAAATGCCGGCGTGATGCCTCGGCGTGCTCGTGCCAAAGAATCAGATTGCGACTGTCCTCGCGAGCGCATTCCAAGAAGTGCGTTAGGCGGGCAATGTCTCTTCCTGCCAAAGAAACGGCATACGTAAGCACCTGCTCGCGCAACGCCGCGTCGTCGCACTCGTATTCGCCAAGCAGGCGCATAGCCTCGGCCTGATGTCTGCGGAGGAACTGACGGCCAACTGCTTCAGTGATGCTGTTGGGCAATGGCGTGCTCATGACTCGACTAACGCTGCGAGTCAGTGGCGGCGGGCCAAGGACGCCTGGAATTCGCGAGAGACGCAATCCCGCCGTCCACTGCACTCGCCGGGTTGGGCCGTTCCGGGGCCGCCTTCCGGCCTTGGCCAATCCACGTCCAGCTCCGTAGGAGCGACATGTCTATAGTGACCGCGCACCCGAGGATTCGTTCAAGCTCCATCGGAGCGGCATGGACTGCGCCAGACGCCACCATGCCGCCCCGATGGGGCTTAAGACGGTTTTGTTTGGACTCGTGTACTATAAACATGTCGCTCCTATGGAGCTGGCCGTCGCGGCCCAACGGCGCGCCTCACCTACCGCCGCCGGGGAAGCAGGTGGAACGTAGACAAGATAATCAACTTTTCCCAAGGTGCCGAACGGAAAGCATGGGCGGCGGTTAGGTGAAGGCGCTTTGTTCGGTAACGAAATGCTCATTCGTCCTTACGGTGAACTAGGACCAAATCCTCGTTGATGAACTCCGTGTGCAGTCTGCCAAACGCCGGTCCTTTGAGTTCAATTCCCTCGCCGATGTAATCGATGAACTCAGGGCTATCCTCGTTGATCACGGCTACAACGACAGCATCCCAAGTGCCCAACTTCACCACATCGCCTTCCAAGATGGGTTCTCCAGTCAGATAGTTCCATGCCCGACTCATATGCTGTGTGCCACCGAACTATTATTAGTTAGGAAAGTTTTCCCAGTAAGCAGGTAATGAAGGATAAACTGGGAAATAATTCCTAGTTTTGTTTCGTATCGGGAGGCAACTTATGGAGGAGAGCGAAGCCGGTCAACTGGAAAAGGCCCTCCGCTCCCACCGCGGGCGGGTTGGGTTCGAGCGCTTGGTGCCCAATCCGAAGCTCAAGCCGCCTGACCAAATGCGGGAAGTCATGCGGCTCCAAGTAGATGATGGATTAGAACTGTTCATGTTTCCGGAGGGGAAGCGGTAAGCTTGGTGCGATGAGTGTCTTGTTTTGAGACAAGGGAGAGGGGTTTCTATGGTACCAGGGTATGTCCAGGGTGGTACCAGGGCAGGTCCAGTGAGGTGCGGGGGAAAGGCAGGTGCGAGACGCTGTTTCGGCTATCGGAAATCCTAATGCTGCGCCGGTATCTCGCGGAAGGCAGAATGCAGAATGCAGAATGCAGAAAGCCACGCAAAGCCACTGAGCCCGGCTTAGACTACGCGCCTGCTGGATATGGGCTGGGCGTCCCCCGCCAGCCCGTTCTTCCCATTCTTCTCTTTCCGATGCGCCCGAAAGCCGCTACTTAGACGGTTGGCAACGATGAAGAAAGCAATGGCCAATCTGCTGTGGTTCGTGGTCGCGGTGGCGGGGGCGTGGGCGTATGTGACGCTCGCCTTCCATCGTGGCGAGCCGCTCAATTCGGCCTTTATCCTCGTTGCGGCGCTGTGCAGCTACGCCATCGGGTACCGGTTCTACTCGAAATGGCTGGCGGCACGGGTGCTGATGCTCGATGACCGGCGGGCCGCGCCGTGCGAAGTGCACGATGACGGCAGGGACTTCGTGAAGACGAACAAGTGGATCGTCTTTGGCCAGCACTTCGCGGCCATAGCCGGCCCGGGGCCACTGGTGGGGCCGGTGCTGGCGGCGCAGTTCGGGTACCTGCCGGGAACGCTCTGGATATTGATCGGCGTGACCCTGGGCGGGGCGGTGCAGGACTTCGTGGTGCTGTTTGCGTCGCTGCGGCGCGATGGCAAGTCGCTCGGCCAGATGGTGAAGGAGGAGCTGAACAGCACGGCGGGCTTCCTCGCTTTATTCGCCATTCTCGCGATCATCATCATTCTGCTGGCCGTGCTGGCGCTGGTCGTGGTGAAAGCCCTGGCCGGAAGTCCGTGGGGCCTGTTCACGGTGGGCGCCACGATCCCCATTGCGATGTTCATGGGTTGCTACCTGCGCTATGGGCGGGTGGGCAAAGTCAGGGAAGCCTCGGTGATCGGCGTGGCCTGCCTGCTGCTGGCGGTGTGGGGCGGCAAGCTGATTCACGAGAGTCCGGAACTGGGCAGGCTGTTTGGTTTGTCGGACATCTCGCTGGCGTGGGCGATTATTCTTTATGGTCTGGCGGCGAGCGTGTTGCCGGTGTGGCTGCTGCTGGCGCCCCGCGGATACCTGAGCACGTTCGTGAAGCTCGGCACGATCTTCGCCCTGGCGGGCGGGATATTCGTCGTGCTGCCGAACCTTAAAATGCCGGCCATCACCCAGTTCGTGGACGGGTCCGGGTTGGTTATCGCGGGCAAGGTCTTCCCGTTTTGCTTTATCACCATTGCCTGCGGTGCCATCTCCGGCTTCCACACCCTGATCGCCAGCGGCACCACGCCCAAGATGCTGACCCGCGAGTCGTACGCGCGGCCGGTCGGCTATGGTGCGATGTGCCTCGAATCGCTGGTGGCGATCATGGCGCTAATTGCCGCGTGCACGATGGATCCGGGCGTCTATTTCGGTATGAACGTCCCGAGCGACGGCGCCGATTCTGTCGCCCGGGCGGCCAGCGTCACGCAGCGGCTTCAAGCCGCCGGGTCGAACCTTGTCGTGAGCGCGGACGCCATGGACCGGCTGGCGGCTGAGGTTAAGGAAAAGACCCTCTTCAGTCGCACGGGCGGCGCGGCTACGCTGGCGGCGGGCATGGCCAGCATATTCTCCAATGTGACGCGGGGCCGCTGGCTGGACCTGTGGTATCACTTCGCGATCATGTTCGAGGCGCTGTTCATCCTGACCACCATTGATGCCGGCACGCGCGCGGGGCGCTACGTGCTTCAGGATGTGCTGGGCAACCTTTGGAAACCGCTGGGCGAAACGAAGAACACGGGCGCCAATGTGCTGGCCAGCGTGCTGCTGGTCGGGGGTTGGGGCTACTTCCTGATTCAAGGGGTGCGCGATCCGCTGGGAGGCGTCAATTCGCTCTGGCCGCTGTTCGGCATCGCCAACCAGATGCTGGCCGCGATCGGCCTTTGTCTCGGGACGACGATTATTCTGAAGATGGCCCTGCAACCAAAGGCTGAAGTCCAAAGTCCAAAGTCTAAAGTCAGGGGGCCGGCACTCGCATTGATTACCCTGGTGCCGCTGGTGTGGTTGCTGGCAGTGACGGTGACGGCCGGCGTGCAGAAGATATGGAATGCAGACCCGCGCATTGGGTTCCTCGCGCAGGCGAATGCCCTGAGCGCGAAGATGCCTTCGATCGAGAGCGCGTTGGCGGCAGCGAACACGGCGGGCGACGCGGCAGCCATCGAGCAGGCGCAGAAGGCGCTCCAAACTAATGGTGTCCTTCGCTTCAACAACCGCCTGGATGCGGCCGTGGCCGGCGGGTTCCTGCTGCTGGTGGCCGCGATTGTTCTGCTCAGCGTGCGCGAGTGGATTCTGTTACTGGCGCGGCGCAAGCCGGCGGTGCTGCGCGAGACGGAGCCGGTGTGGCTTCCGGATTACGCCGTGGCCGAATCCAAGCCGCTCCACGTGGCCGGGGTGGCAGCGCTCACATTCGCCCTCGCCAAGGAGCTGTCAGGCGAGGCCGAGATGGACCGGGCCCGCCAGGGCGCCACGCTGTGCGAGTGCGAGCACAGCAAAGCCGGCTGCCCGACCGCGATGAACGCAAGCCAGGCCCGCCAGGCGAACGTGCGAGCCTATGTCGAGGTTGCCGAGAAGCGGTTCAAAGGCGTCAAGAACTGCTGTTGAACGAGGCTACGGAAAACGAAATGCAACGTATCGGTTTATTCGGCGGTTCATTTGATCCCATACACCTGGGTCACCTCCTCGTCGCGCAGGCGGCGCGGGAAGAGCTGGACCTGGCGTGGCTGTTCTTCATCCCGGCGGCGCAATCGCCCTTCAAGCCGGACAGCCAGCCGACCCCGGCGCCGGAGCGTTTGCGCCTGTTGCGCCTGGCGCTGGCGGGCAAGACCTGGTGCGAGATCGACGAGCAGGAGATTCGGCGCGGCGGCGTCTCGTACACCATCGACACCGCACGCAATTACGCCGGCCGCTTTCCCGAGGCGCAGCTCTTCTATCTGATCGGCGCGGACCACTTGCCGCAACTGCCCAAGTGGCGCGCGGCGGAAGACCTGGCGCGGCTAGTCGAGTTCGTAGTCATTCCCCGGCCCGGGCAGGCCGAGACGCCGTTTCCCGCGCCGTTTCGCGGGCGCTGGCTGACCGGCTTTCCGCTGGGAGTTTCCTCCTCGCAGATTCGCGCGCGGGTGAAGGCGGGTTTGCCCATCGACCATCTGGTGCCGGAAACGGTCGCCGAGGCGATTCGCAATAATCGGCTTTATCTTTGAGCCGGCCTGGTCCATTATTGCCCTAGATGGATTCGAGAAAACTGGCGTTGCTGTGCCGCGAACTGGCGGACAACAAGAAAGCGGAGGACATCATCATCCTTGATGTGCGCGAGCTGTCGTCCATCACGGACTACTTCGTGATTGCGACGGGCACGAGCGAGCCTCACCTGCGGGCAATTATCGATGAGATTGTGGACGAGCTGAAGGAGGACCATGATTTGCGGCCCAACGCAATCGACGGGACGTTCCACGGCGCCTGGGTGGTCCTGGACTATTTCGACGTGGTCGTCCACGTGATGCGCCGCGATGTGCGGGAGAAATACGATCTGGAGACGCTCTGGGGTGACGCGCCCCGCGTCAAAACGAGAAAGCGGGCCGCGGCCAAGGCGTGAACTGCAGGTGAGGCGTCTGAAGCTCGGACTTACCTAAAGCTAGGTTCGCTGGGCGCCTCGAAATCCGAAGGCCGAAGGAAATCCGAAAACCGAAACCCGAAGGCCATGCCGCGGGCGTTGCTGTTGCCTGTGGGGATTTGCCAAGATGGCCCTCGCGACCCGAACGCCGTTTAGTTCGAGTGGCAGAGCCAGCCGCCAGACTTTTTCGGAATTCGCGACTTCGGGCTTCTTTCGGCCTTCGGATTTCAAGCCGCCCCGCCATCGTGCTTCCAAGTAAAGACGGGGTCTTAAGCCCGTCCTCCTGGCCCGCCTCGATTCACTCGGGCTCTCTGCTCCCCCTTATCGGACGGAGCCCAATCACTCCGGCGCCGGCTCAGCCTTGGGCGGCGTTTCCGCGGAGGCTTGAACCATCTCGTCCAGCAGCTTCTTGAACTCGTCCAAACCTGGCGCCGGGATGATAATAGTGTCGCGCCGTCCACCCACATCCTCGGTGATGCGCAGGAACCGTCCCCGCGGATTCTCTTTCAACGCGAGGATAAAGGTCTTGCGTTCGATTTGAATCTTGGCGGACTTGAGCGTGTCCTCATTGACGGGCGGTTTGGGTGCGCCGAAAGGGCGGTCGCCGTGTGGGCGATCACCATGCGAGCGGTTGCCAAAAGGCGATGAACGTTCGTTAGAAATCATATACTTTGCCCATCTGGATGCCCCTCGAGGAGGCCCAATCTAGTAATCTAACACTGCACATAAGGTCAGCGACAACAACGGTTTGTCAAGCCCGTCCCCCGAACTTCATCGCATGGTGAACTTGGCTGCGCTCACGAAGCGGGTGGGGTCAGAGGGATTGGCAGCGCGCCAGAGATAAACGGCGAGCCCGCCGACCGCCAAAAGATTAAGCACTTGGGATACGCCATGCCAAACCTTAAAGGATCGGTTCGCCGCCAGGCGAATTTCCGGCCGGTTGTTCACTCCATACTTGGTGGCATGCAGCGCCTTCATTTTGGGCTGCAGCCAACCGCCGCCTAAAAGGGCAACCGCACACAGCCCCGCCAATAACCCCACCTGGAACCGGTGCAGGTGCTTGCCCAGGTAAAGCCATTCCGCCAGCAGGTGCACGACCGCCACCAGGGCGCAAGCGAGCTGGAAATCAAAATAGCGCGCAATGACGATCTGCGCGATCGCGCCCGAGAAGTAAGGGTAATTGTTCGGGCCCAGCAGGCTCTTCATCTCGTGCGAGAAGGGCGCCAGGCCGACTCCGAAGCTGAAAAAGATCGCAGTGCCAAACCACACCGCCGCGTTCAGAATACCGACGAATCTTAAGAACCCAATCACGCTGCCACGGTAAGAGGAAGCGCGGCGGATGCCAAGCGTGGAGTGACGAGGGAATGGGAGGTGGTCTGGGCGGTCACGCCGTTCGCGGGGTTCCTAAATCCGAAACCCTAAACCCGAAACCCGAAGGAAATCCGAAATCCGAAGGCCGAAGGCTCCAAACAGCGGGGAGCCGTGCAGGTGATTTGGCCCCTGTTCCGTCTTTTGAACTTGTCTCGGATTTCGGGCGTATCTTGTTACTACCACCACGCGACGCAGGACTACTACCACCGCATAGGAGCGCAGCCTTTAGGCTGCAGAAGCATCGTATTGCACTGCGGTGTCGGCAGATTCCGCGGCTTGTTTGAACCTCCACGCTTCTGCAGCCTAAAGGCTGCGCTCCTATGCGGTGGTGGCAGTGTCAAGATGCGCCCTCGGATTTCGGGTTTCGGATTTCAGGTTTACCCAACCGACAAGTCTGCTCTACAATGGCCCCGCGCAGCGTTGGACCTTGTCCGGGAATCCCCGGGCCGTCTCCCGCATGCGGAGCGCCGGTCTCCGACCCGGCGCGCACCGTTGTCCCGATACGCGCCGGGTCGGAGACCGGCGCTCCGGGCAGGCTGCCCAGTGAATGCTCAGACGCGCCTTTAGGGCCTGAACGAAAGCTAATAATTATGCCAAAGAAGGAATCCATGACTTCCCGCGAGCGGGTCATTAAGGCGCTGAGCCACGAAACTCCGGATCGGGTGCCGATTGACCTGGGCGGGAACCAGACCGGCATCCATAAGAATGCCTACCGGGCGCTGATCCGGCATCTCGGCGTCGCCGACGAGCTCCGCATCATGGACGCGGTGCAGCAGTTGGCGAAGCCGTGCGAACAGGTGTTGGAGCGCTTCCATGTCGATACGCGCTACGTGGCCGCCGGGGCGGCGTCGAGTTGGAAAGGCGGCATCGTCAAGGCGCAGCGCGACGGGCGCAATTGGGATGACCTGACCGATGAGTTCGGCATCCGGTGGTCGATGCCGGAGGACGCGCCGTATTACATGGACATTACGCTGAATCCGCTGGCCAGCGCGTCCCTGGCGGACGTGAAGGCTTACCCGTGGCCGAAAGGAGACGACCCGAGCCGCTTTGCCCGGCTGCGCGAGCGGGCGCTGGCGCTAAAGAAGGAAACACCCTATGCCGTGGTCAGCGGCATCTCGGGCGTAGTGTACGAGATTTGCTGGTACATGCGCGGCCTGGAGCAGTGGTTCTGCGACCTGATGGGCGACACGCCGTTCTGCGAAGCTATGCTGGACCAGACGCTCAAGTATTGGATGGACTGGTTCCGCGTCTTCCTTGACGAGGTCGGCGATGTCGTGGACGTGATCATGATCGGTGACGACTTGGCAGGCCAGAACGGGCCGCTATTCAATCCGGCGATTTACCGCAGACTCGTCAAGCCCCGCCACAAACGGCTCGTGCAGTACATCCGCTCCCGCACCAAGGCCAAAATCTGGTATCACACCTGTGGCGCGTGCAGCGATTTGATTCCCGACCTCATTGATAACGGGGTGCAGATTCTGAACCCGGTGCAGGTCAGCGCGCGCAACATGGACCCGGTGGAGCTGAAGCGCCGGTTCGGGCGGCAGATCGCCTTCTGGGGCGGCGGGGTGGATGCCCAGCATATCCTGCCCCGCGGCACGCCGCAGGAGGTGGCCGAGAATGTGCGCCGGAACGTCAAGGCATTGATGCCCGGGGGCGGCTATGTCTTCAATAACGTTCATAACATCCAGGGCGAGGTCCCGCCGAAGAATGTCGTGGCGCTGTTCGACACGGCTTACGAGTGCGGGTTCTACGACTGAGCCCAAAGTTACAAACGGTCCCTGGTTCTGTAATTGCGTGGCGCATTCAAATGGGTGATCCTGCGGGCATACGACAGGATTAAATATGAAACCAATTCAAAAAGACGAGCTTTACGCGCACGTGAGCCAGTTCCTCAGAGCCAAAGGGGTCGAGATGAAGGACGGCAGTTACCCGCGAGGGATCCAGGCGGGTTGTTCGCTGCTCGCGGACGCAATCAACCTGAGCCAAAAGAGCATCAAGCAGGCGCAGGCCGGGATCAACAAGAACCTCGAGCGGATGCGCGAGGTGATCCACGAGAAGACTGCCCCCAAGTCCGCGGCGAAACCTGCCGCAACCCCAAAGGCCGCCAGCCGCGCGAAGCCTGGAAATCCACGGCGCAAACGAGCGACCGCCAAGAAGTAGCCCGGTTTTAGTTGTTGGGAGAGAATTCCCCGAGCCGGCTCGCGCTTTGGCTCCCTGAACCAAGCCAGTCCGAAAGTAGGGCACGCGTCTCGCCTGCCCCGGCCACGAGGGGAAGGCAGGCGAGACGCCTGCCCTACTCTCAGGTTCATGGAGAGAGTAAGCGCGCAGGAGCCTGGACACACCCAGGCGCCCTCTCGCGAAATAGTTGAGGTGCTTGCACAGTCGGTCATTAATCCAGTGGTAGCACTGAGTACTCTGGAACGTAAGTCCGGTGGCGGATTGCGGTTCGGTGCGGACGTTCCTGGGCGCGAAGCGTTTGGAGTGCGTGGAGCTTGCTCCCGCTTTGGGAGCGCCCACACTCAGCAAAAGCGCCAGCAAGCTGGACGCACTCCAAACACTTCGCGTTACCAGGATGCCCCTCTTTTCTTACGTCAGCGTGTTCAAGGCCGCACACACTCAGCTTCCGGACTCTGCCGCCCCGCTTGAGCGAGCGGTAATCCTGGAGGCACGGATGCGGCGCGCGCGATAAATCTTGCCGCCCGGCCAAGGCGGCGGCCATACTCCCGCTAATGGGATGCAGCAGCACACCCACGGCTCCGCTGCCCGCGTCAGGCAACGGGCGGGCTGTCCTGGGCATTTGTCTTTTCCTTGCCGCCCTGGTCTGGATCGTTTTTGGCCAAACGCTCCAACACCAATTCATCAACTTCGATGACGACGCCTACGTGTACCAAAATCCGATGGTCAAAGGTGGCTTGACCCCGGCTGCGGTTGGCTGGGCGTTTACCCACAAGCACCAGGATAACTGGCACCCGCTCACCTCGCTTTCTCATATCCTGGATTGCCAGCTCTACGGTCTCAATCCCGGCGGCCATCACCTGACGAGCGTCTTGCTGCACGGCGCGACCGCCATTCTCCTGTTTCTTGTGCTGCGCCAGATGACTGCCACCCTATGGCCCTGTGCCTTTGTCGCTGCGCTCTTCGCCGTTCATCCACTGCGGGTCGAGTCAGTGGCGTGGGTCTCGGAGCGCAAAGACGTGCTCAGCGGACTCTTCTTCGTGCTGACGCTGGGAGCCTACCTCCGGTATGTCCGCCGGCCGAAATCACTCCTGAATTACTTGCTCGTCCTGTTGCTGTTTGGCCTGGGGCTGATGTCGAAGCCAATGCTCGTCACCGTGCCGTTCGTCCTCTTGCTGCTGGACTACTGGCCCCTGCGCCGGTTCCCGCAGCCGGCCCGCTTCTCAATTCCCCAACCTCTGCTCCTCGAAAAGATTCCCCTATTGGTCCTCTCGGCAATATCTTGCCTCATCAC
>PLZQ01000263.1:10250-13085 GCA_003152225.1 Limisphaerales bacterium
CCAGCGCCCGTGGCTCTTGACCGGCTGGTTCTGGTACCTCGGAATGCTCGTGCCCGTGGCCGGCCTGGTTCAGGTCGGAGGTCAAGCGCGAGCGGACCGTTACACCTACTTGCCTCAAATCGGCATTTGCCTCCTGCTCACCTGGACGTTGGTGGAGCTGAGCGAGCGTTGGCGCAACGGGCGTTTTATCCTCGCCGGCAGCGCGGCCGCCTGCATCGCGATTTTGGCCGCAGGTGCGCGAGCGCAGACCGCGTTTTGGCGCAGTAGCGAATCGCTCTGGACTCGCGCCCTGGCCTGCACCACCAATAACGCCCTGGCAGAAAGCAACCTCGGCAGCCTCCTATACCAAGACGGCCGGCTCGACGAGGCGCTCGCCCATAGCCAAAAAGCCCTCGAAATCCAGCCGGACGACGTCGGCGCCAACAATTGCGTTGGCTTCGTCCTGCTCCAGAAGGGGCAGGTGGATGAGGCCATTGCCCACTTCCATACCGCATTGAGAGCCCGCCCCGATTATGCCCCGGCTCATAGCAACCTCGGTATGGCCCTCTTCCAACTCGGTCGCGTGGACGAGGCGATCGCTCATTTCCGAAGCGCGTTGGAAGCTGATCCTACCGTGGCCGATATCCACAATAACCTCGGCGCCGCCCTGGTTCGACAGGGACAATTCGAGGAAGCGGTCGCCCATTATCAAAAGGCTCTGGAGCTGAGGCCCGATTATCCCGGAGCGTGCAATAACTTCGCGTGGGTGCTCGCCACTTCCCCACAGCCCTCGATCCGGAATGGCGCCCGGGCTGTCGAACTGGCTCAGCGGGCCAACCAGCTCACCAGCGGCGGTAACCTGGTGATTCTCCGCACTTTGGCTGCCGCTTATGCCGAAGCCGGGCGATTCCCCGAAGCGATCGAAACCGCCAACCAGGCGCTCCAGTTGGCTACAACTCAAGGGAACTCTGCCTGGGCTAAGACGCTGCAAAAGGAAGCCGGGCTCTACCTGGCCGCTTCCCCGCTACGCGACCCGCCCCCAGCGAAGTAGCTGAAATCACCGGGATTGCGGAGAGTGGCTGTTTGGCATTAAGGCTGCTCCTTCGAGAGGGAAATTATGCATGCTATAGCCGCTTTAATTCGGTCGGGTCGCGTTTTGGTCTTTAGCCTGGTGCTGTGGGCTTGCCGGGGGTCTCTGTTTGGCGCGGAGGTCAATGTTGTGCGGACCAACTGGGCCGACCGCTGGATCACCAACCTCATCGAGGTCCGCATGCCCGCCAACCATTTTGTAAACGAGTATCACACCAACTGGGTCACGCAACTGCGCACGAACATCGTGGACGTGTATGCCACCAACCGGGTGACGCGGACGCTGACCAATCAAGTGGTGGTGGATGCCTATTGGACCAACCTTGTCGTCGCCTATCAGACTAATTGGATCACTCAACCGGTTACCAACATTGTCCAGGTCGCCGTGCCAGCACCCCCGACAGCCAAAGAGACGGCAGCTCGCGCGGTCGTTGAACCGAAGGAAGTTCGGGCGGAAGCTGCGGCCCCCGCGCCCGCGGCAGCCTGGGTTGGCCCTTTGGCCATCGACGCAGCCAGGACGTCTCGGGCTGCGGCCAATAACTTGGCGGAAGTGCAGTTGAAACTCAGGTGGACCGGCAATAGCGTTGCCCCGCTTCAGGTTCAGACCTGGCGAGTCGAGCG
Organism: Limisphaerales bacterium; assembly: GCA_003152225.1. Classification (GTDB taxonomy): domain Bacteria; phylum Verrucomicrobiota; class Verrucomicrobiia; order Limisphaerales; family UBA8199; genus PALSA-1440. The sequence goes on from PLZQ01000263.1 coordinate 11,940, forward strand.
CGAGGACGGCGCCATCCTCCTCTTCGGCCAGGAACAGGAGTTCAAGCGGCCACTGCCCATCGGGAATTACAAAGTGGACGCAAAGCTAAAGGCAGAGGGCGACGACCCACCGCTTGCTGTGCATGGCACGCTGTCGGTGACACACCACGAAGCCACCATCCAGCCCAGACTGCTGGTAAAGAAGTAAGCCTGAGAGTGACCAACTACTGATCCTCGCCCCCACCGCGCGTAAGTGGACGCACTCTATTCGCGCTAGCCAAGCCATCTCTCGAAGCTCTAGCGTATATTTGGTGATGATATGGTGTACGGATGGCGTACGTATGGCGTACGGATCGTGTACGGATGGCGTACGGATATTGTACGGATCGTGTACGCATCTTATACCGATCGTGTACGGATATTGTACGTATGGCGTACGTATGGTGTACGCCTAGACCTACCCTAGTGGAGAACTAGCGGAGACCTGGTCAGGCCCACTACTTAATGGCAGACGGCAGATGGCTAATGGCAGATCGCGAATAGCCAAGTTATTGCGTGGGCGGCGCGCTTAACCCGATTACGGCAAGATTCGAGGCTCAGGGACGCTAGCGGAACGCCAGCGTCAGAAAACAGCCGCGATGGTCAGTTCTTCTTGAGGAGGGCGTCGGCTCGGCGGGTGGCCGCGTCGGAAACGGCGGCCTGCTTGACCGCCTCAGCCAGGTCACGGGCGGCAGGCTTGTCCGACTTACGCAGTGACTCGGCCAGCGTCATGGCAGCGAGGGCGGCTTCCTGCTGGTATTTGGCCATGCTCAAGAAGGGCTTAATCGCCTCGCCCGCACTTCGGTCAGGCACTGCGGCCAGCGCCGTCAACATAAGCTTCTTCTCCTCGTCACGGGTCGCCGCGTGCATGGCGGCGACGGCGGTTTTCACGCGGAGGGCAGCGGTTTCCTTGTCTGAAGATTTCACCAGCCGGGCAATGGCCTGNNAGCAGGGAGGTGGTGGCGGGGAAGTCTGGCCAGTTAGCCAGGGCGCGGATCGCCGCGTCTTTGACTTCCGCATTGCTGCTGCCGGCGGAGTTGGAAAGCATGGCCAGGGACTCGTTCCCGCCCAGCAGAGCGAGGATCTCGAAGAGCGAGGCCATTTGCTGCGGCGGGGCCGTCTTCGCGA
>PLZQ01000263.1:13095-16237 GCA_003152225.1 Limisphaerales bacterium
ACTTCGGGATCGGCTTCGCCGGCGTAATTGAGCAGGGCCGGGGCAGCCGCCGGGTCATTGCGCCGCGCCAGAATGGTTATTGCCACAGCGCGGGGCTTGGCGTCGCCCTGCTCAGCGAGCTTCGCGATGGCAACTCCGGCGCCGGGGGCGGGAATGCTGGCGAGCGCGGCAACGGCGGCCTTTGACGTGTTGCCTGAGCCTGCCGTTGCGGACTGGAATAGCACCGGGACGCAGGCGATGCCGCCGACTTGCGCCAGCCGTTCGATGGCCGCAAGCCGGATCGTTTCTTCCGAGTCGCCGGCGGCGGCAATAAGCGTCTTTTCGGCGGTGCCATCCAGCGCGCGCAGCACGAAGACTTTCGCTGGGGCTTTCAGGCCGGGCAACAGATCGGCGAGAACACCGGAGGCATCCTTGCCGTAAACTCCCTGGGCGGCGGTGATGGCGGCAGTCTGTGGTCTTCGGTCTGCGTCAGACAGCGCTTCCACAATGAGTTTCTTCGCCAACTCCGGATCAGCCTTGGCAATACCGATGAGGGCGGCGGCGCGCAACGGGGCATTGCCCTGAGCGGCAAATAAGCGTGTGTAGATTGCGGCGGCGCTCTTGGCTTCGCCTCGTGCAACCAATCGGTTGGCGGCTGCTACCAGAGCATCAGCGGCGGGCACCGTGTTCTTGTCAAAGGCGACCCACAGTTCTTTCACGGCCTCTTCACTGGCGATCTTGCCCAGGGCCCCCGCAGCGGCGAACGAGGTCTCGGGCTGGCTGAGGCCTGGGACAATGAGGTTGACCGACGCGAGGTCGCCTTTTTCACCGAGCGATTGGATCAGGCCGATTTTCCAGCTCATGTCTCCGCCTTGCGCGAGCGCCGCGCGCAAGCTGTCGGTGGCGGCTGGGGCGGGATTCTTCTCCAGTGCGCGCCGGGCGCATTCCTTGAGTTCCGCGTCCGGGTCCTTGAATAGAGTGGTCAGGGCACCGACGGACTCGGCCGCGCCGATGTATTCAAGCTGGCGCACGATCCAAACCCGAGCCGGCTGCGGCACCGCCGCGTCGGTCGCCTTGGCCGCGAGGACCTTCGCCAGTTCGGCGCGCTCGGTTTCGGCGCCGGGGCGCGCGGCATTGGCAGCGAGCTGTTGCAATTCCATTTGCGCGCTGTAGCGGTCTTCCACCTTGGTGGCAGCGAGCCGGGGGATAAGGTCGTTGACGCTTTGCTCGACGCCGGCAAAGGCTGCCAGGGCGAGGGCGCAACCGAACAGGGTAGCGAGGAGGGCTTTTGAATTCATGGCAAACTAAGCATTGAGAATCGGGGATTAGATAGGGTTGCCGGTTTACATTACATACGGGGTGCGACGCGGGCGATCGAGCCACCGGCTGGCGCTGGCGTCACCGATGATTTCTTCCTTAACCGGATCCCACTTGATGGGGCGGTTGAGCCGCTCAGCAATGCCGTTGAGGTGGCAGACCGTGGCGGTGCGATGGCCGATCTCGGCGGGGCAGATGGGCGGCTTGCGCGTCTTGATGCACTCTAGCCAGTTCCCTTCATGGTCGTAAGACTCGTAAAGGTGAATATCTCCCGGCGCGAGCGGGCGGTCCTTGAGCGTGGCGGGCGTCGTCTCCAGGCGGTCGCCGCGGCTGACGAGCACTTCGCCGGACTCACCAATGAACTGGATCATTTCCCCGTTCTTGGCGGGGTGGTTCTTCCAGACTTTCGTGCCGTCGGCATAGACGTGCGACTGATACTCCGCGCCCTGGTAGCCTTTGGGGATGAACTCGACCGGCCCCGAGTTGTCCATGCCGAGAGCCCATTGGATGATGTCGAAGTGATGGGCGCCCCAGTCACCGTTCTTGCGGGAGCCGTATTCCCAGAAGCAACGCCAGCCGCCGCCGTAATTGCCTTCGACGCGCTTCTTGTTGTAGGGATACCACGGGGTCGGGCCGAGCCAGCGGTCGTAATCGAAGCCATCAGGGGTGGGTTCTTCGGGCAGCGTCTGCGGTGGCGGGAACTCGCCCAGTTGCGTGTAGATGGTGTGAACCTTGCCGATCCAGCCGTTGCGAACGATCTCACATGCCTTGCGGAAGGCGCGTTCCGANNGTCACCACCATCACGGCATCGATGTCCTTGCGCTCGATGACGCGCTCGTATTCGTTGTAGGCGTCGCACCCTTTGTACGCGCCGCTGGCCTGCTTTGCGGCGTAGGCTTTCTCGGTTTGCGCCTTGGCGCGCTCGCGCTTGCCCCGATCAATATCGCACACAGCGACCACTTGCACCTCGTTGCGGCCAAGCATGATGTGATGGTGCCCGCCCATCATCAGGCCCATGCCGATCAATCCGATATTGATGCGGTTGCTCGGCGCGTTCTGTCCGAAGACAGCCGAAGGCACGATGGTGGGGAGCGTAAGCGCCGCACCAGCAACGGCGGCACTCTTGAGGAATTCACGGCGGTTGAGAGCAGAATGTTTCATTGTGTCAACTCTGGCCAGAGAATGGCAGGTTGGGACTCCTTCTGTCAAACCCAGACGTAATGAGCCAGCGACCTGTCATAAGCGGTGCTGACAAAGAGTCAGCTATACAATGAGTATGGATGAAATATATAGTAACCTAATTGACATACATAAGATTGTATCTATACTGCACTAGTCATTTGCGCATAGTGATTATGAACTCATCAGTAGCACACAGGCCGAATTCGACCGATTCGCTTGGCACCAGCCAGGCTGGCGGCCAATCGCTGCGTGAATAAACCGCTCAATTTGATCAATAAAATGACTTCACACTCGATTGATTCGCTGGTCGCCAAACCCGCTCTCTCCGGCAGGCGTTCGATTGCCGACCTGCTCGCGCCGCTGGAGCGCATAGCAGCCGAATCGTCAAACCTCGTGGCTGACCACGGCGCACAATTCAAGAGTGACGGGCAGATTTACGAACTGCCGCGGTACCTGTTTATCGGCCCGAAGGGGGGCGACGATATGATCCGCGTTGGGCTATTCGCGGGCATCCATGGCGACGAACCGGAGGGGGTGCATGCCCTCATCCAGTTCCTGAGCTTGCTCGAGAACAAGCCGGAGCTTGCCACCGGATATTGCCTGTTTGCGTATCCGGTTTGCAATCCGACCGGGTTTGAAGACCGGACACGCCATGCGCGCGGCG
>PLZQ01000369.1 GCA_003152225.1 Limisphaerales bacterium
ACCCCAAAGCTACCTTAGACGGCCCGTAAGTCATACAGGGGCCATTATTGGGATAGCTTTTGGGTGGCTTTGTCCGTGGTTGGAATCGTGCCAAAGTGTCCAGAAAGCGGACACTGGCCGGGGGAAGATCGGGTCCTGGCCGCGCGGGCGAGCGCGGTCGCGGAAATGGAATGTTAAAGCGTTGAATAGGTTACCCGAGGACGGGCGCATCTCCAGCAGAGTCACCTTCGGTGGTGGTCCACGCAAGATGGGCCTCAGGGTGTTGGCGCTTTGGACTCGACTTGCGCTATCTGTCTCGAATACTTGCCATGATGCAGACGCCTCCGATCCCTGAGCAAACCGAGAGTGCTCCGGCTCTCTGGCCGCGAAAGGCGCGCTCGGCGCTGATTGCGGGGGTGCTGCTGTGGGTTGTGCCGATGCTGGTCATCGGGGTAATGGTGGCCTTGCGCCCAACGCACCGGACCGTCACCTTGGACAGCTATCATGTAGCCGCGGGCAATTGGTGGGTGGGGAAGAGTCTTTATGTCGGCCCATCGGGCATGAATTATCTGCCTCATTTCGCAGTGTTGTTCAGCCCCTTTCATTTCGTGCCGTTATGGCTGGGGGAAGTGCTGTGGCGGTTCTGCGCGGCGGCAACGCTCGCGGGCGGGCTCTGGGGATTGATGCGCGCGCTGTTCCGGTCGGCGCCGGAGCGTCCGTTCTTCTGGGCGACGGTGGTGGCCATGCCACTGTGCATGACCTCGCTGCGCAACGGCAATGCCAACGCCCTGTTCGGCGGGGTGACGCTGCTGGCGATGGTCGCGCTCGTGAACCGGCGGTGGTGGCTGACGCTCGGGTTGATGGCGCTCGTGACGGCCATCAAACCCTTGGGGGTGGTCTTACTCCTGCTCGCGCCCATTTTCTACGGCCCGTTGCGCTGGCGGCTGCCGGTGGCGCTTGTGGGCCTGGCGGTCTTCCCATTTCTCTTTGCCAGCCCGGACTACGTGTGCTCGCAATACCAGGCCGCCTGGGGCAATCTCCAAGCTTGCGCGGTGGTGACGGAGCACCGCTTCGCGGACATCAATGGCATCTTGCGGACGTTCGGCACTGCCTTTAGCCCAACGGTGTCGAAACTGGTCAGGGTACTGGCGGGCGGGGTCACGGCGGTGGTATGGTGGTGGGGCGCCCGGCGCGTGCGCGAGCCGCTGCCTGGTCTTTGGTTGTATGCGCTGGCGACCGGCTACTTGATGTTATTCAACCCGATGAACGAAGAAAACAGTTACAGCATCCTGGCCCCTGCGCTCGGAGGCTGGGCGGCGTTCTTCCTGTTCAGCCCGGAGGCGGAGCGCGCCCGCGGCTTGGGGTGGGTCATCGTGGCCATGGCCTTGAGCATGGGGCTCCTGCCGAACATCGTGCGGCCTCTGTTCGGCAACTACTTCGCCCTGTTCTGGCACCCTTCCATGACGCTGGTCTTCCTGGCGTTGGTCGGCTGCTTCGTCTGGCGGTCGGCCGCCCATGAGGTCATTGGCGAAAAAGCATGTCAGCACCCCTGAACATGGACCTCTCCATTGTCGTTCCGCTGTTCAATGAGCAGGAGAGCATTATGCCGCTTTACGAGGGCCTGATAGCGGTGCTGCGCGGGTTAAATAAGAGCTTCGAGATCATCTTCATCAACGACGGCAGTACTGACGATTCCTACGGCATCCTCTGTCGCCTCGCCGAAAAGGACGGCCAGGTGAAGGTCATCAATCTCCGGCGCAACTTTGGGCAGACGGCGGCCATGGCGGCCGGGTTTGATCACGCACAGGGACGCATCATTATCCCCATGGACGGCGACCTGCAAAATGACCCGGTGGATATTCCTCTGCTCATAGCCAAACTGGAGGAGGGGTATGATATTGTCAGCGGCTGGCGGAAGGATCGGCAGGACAAGGAGATCATCCGCAAGGTCGCGTCGCGCCTGGCCAATTGGTCGATCGGACGGATCACCGGCGTAAAACTGCACGACTCGGGCTGTTCCATGAAGGCCTACCGGGCGGAGATTCTGAAAGGCACGCGGCTCTACGGCGAAATGCATCGTTTCATCCCGGCGCTGGCCAATCTGATGGGCGCCAGGATTTGTGAAGTGCCCGTCACGCATCACGCGCGCAAATTCGGCCAGAGTAAGTATGGGCTGCGGCGCACGCTCAAGGTGATACTGGACCTGATCACCGTGAAGTTCCTGGCGGATTTCTCCACCAAACCTCTATACATGTTCGGAGGCCTCGGCGCCGTGCTGTTTGCGTTCGCCGTGCTGGCGGGGTTTGAGACGTTGTACGAGAAGTTCGCCTACGGTGTTTATGTGCACAACAACCCGGTCATTCTGATCGCGGTGTTTCTCGCTATCCTGGGCGTTAACTTCATTGTCATGGGTTTGCTCGCCGAGCTGATTGTGCGCACCTACCACGAGTCGCAAGGCAAGCCGATCTACCACATTCGGGAGACGAAGAACTTTGACCGGCCGGACGAGGGTGTTCTCCAGGCTAAGCACGAACCAGTCAAAACCCCTGTCGCGGAGACCTAACCCAGGTCTATGTGTGGCATCACCGGCATTCTGGAGGCAAACGGCCCTGTGGACCGCGAGGCGTTGCGGCGCATGGCCAACGCCCTGTATCACCGCGGCCCCGATGACGAGAGTTATTACTTTAGCGAGGCCCGCGAAGGGCACATCTCGGCGGGATTCGGGTTTCGGCGGCTGGCCATTATCGACCTGAGCGGAGGCCGCCAACCCATGTCGAACGAGGACGGCACTCTCTGGCTCGTCTGCAATGGGGAGATTTACAATTACCAGGAGTTGCGCCAGGGCCTGGAGCAGAGAGGCCACCATTTCCGCACGAACTGCGACGTCGAGACCCTCCTGCACCTCTACGAGGAGACGGGGCCGGAATGTGTCAAACAGGCCAACGGCATGTTCGCGGCGGCGATTTGGGATGTCCGCAAGCAGACGCTTTTCCTGGCGCGCGATCGCTTGGGTAAGAAGCCGTTGTATTACCGGGCCACGCCGACGCAGTTCATGTTCGGTTCCGAAGTCAAGGCGTTGCTGCAGCATCCTGCCTGCCCTCGTGAGCTGGACCCCCGAAGCCTGAGCAAATACCTCGCTTACGAGTATGTGCCCTCGCCGCACTGCATCTTCAAAGGCATTCACAAGCTGCCGGCGGGCCATACCCTGACGTGGCAATCTGGGCAAACCCGCATTCAGCAATACTGGGACCTCAAGTTTTCGGGCGGCCCCGACCGGCGCAGCGAGGGCGAGATCGCCGAAGAATTGCGCGAACGGCTCAAAGAGGCCGTGCGCCTCCGGCTCATCAGCGATGTGCCGCTAGGGGTCTTCCTCAGCGGCGGCGTCGATTCGAGCACCGTGGTGGCGTTGATGGCAGAGCTGAGACCGGCGGCGCAGATCAAGACGTTTGCGATTGGGTTCGAGGAAAGCTCTTTTGATGAGTCCCGCTACGCGCGGCGGGTCGCGGAGTTCTACGGGACGGATCATCACGAGGACATCCTCCAGGGCCGGGCACTGCTCGACATGCTGCCCGAGGTGGCGGCGTTCCTGGACGAACCATTCGCCGATGCCTCGGTGATTCCCACTTACCTGCTCTCTCGGTTCACGCGGAAGCACGTCACGGTGGCGCTGGGCGGTGACGGCGGCGATGAACTGTTTGCGGGGTATCCGACGTTCCCCGCGCAACAGGCCGCCCGCTTCTACCGCATGCCGCGGGCGCTGCACGAGCGCGTGCTTCGGCCGCTGGCGGAGCTGCTGCCGGTGTCGCATGAGAACTTCAGCCTGGACTTCAAGCTCAAGCGCTTCCTGCGGGGCGCCGGCTGGCGGCCGGAGCTGCGCGACCAGGTGTGGATCGGGTCCTTCATCCCGGAGGAGCAGCGCGGCTTGCTCGCCAATACCGGGGAGATCGATGGTTACGATGACATACTGAATGCGGAGAAGAACTGCCCCGCCGCCGCCAGCACGATGGAGCGGCTGATTTACCTTTACTGCAAGTTCTACATGCAGGACGACATTCTCGTGAAAGTGGACCGGGCGAGCATGGCTTGCGCGCTGGAAGCCCGGGCGCCGTTCCTGGACTATACGTTTGTCGAGTTCGTCAATTCGATCCCCTTCGGCCTCAAACTCAAGGGGTTCAAGACGAAATACATCCTCAAGCGGGCCATGGCGGATAAGCTGCCCCCGGACATCCTGGCGCGTGGGAAAAAGGGCTTCGGCATCCCCATCGCGAAATGGTTCCGGAACGAGCTGCGCGAGCTGCTGCTGGACATCCTCTCGGAACGGCGAATCAGGCAGCAAGGCATTTTTGACTACCCGGCGCTCGCGCGGCTGGTCAACGAGCACCTGCAAGGCGTCAAAGACAACCGCAAGCAACTGTGGACGGTGTTTATGTTCCAACTGTGGTTCGAGAAATACATGAGGCGGTGAAAGGAGTTGCAACGTTGCATGGTTACACTGTTACATCGGGACAGCCGTTGGCGCTTCTCTGGCCATGTAACCATGTAACCTTGTAACGCTGCAACTATGTAACCTCGCCGTACGCCGACTCATGCCACCCCCCACCCTAACAGACTTCTATAGCCGGAGCCGCGCGGCCCGGAAGATTCTGGTCGTGGACCTGGGATTTCTGGGCGACTCGGTTCACCTCGTCCCGGCGCTGTGGGAAATCAAGCGGCAGTACCCGGCGGCGGAGTTGCATACGCTGTCTGCGCCGGTCGGGGCCGAGGTGCTGAAATTGGCCCCGTGCGTGGACCGGTCGTGGACCTTTCCGCTGAGTGCTCCCAGCCCACCCTGGTGGCGGCATTGGGACTTGCTGCTGGCTTTGCGCCGCGAGCGGTTCGACCTGGCCTTCAATTTCAGCGGCGCGGATCGCACCCTCTTCATGACCGCGCTGACGGGAGCGAAGTGGCGCATCGCTGTTGCCGGTGGAAGGAAGCACTTCTGGAGCACCTGGCTCGTGCGCGAGCTTGTTCCGCGCCCCAGCTCCGAGCTGCCGGTGTATGAGCAACGGCGGCAGACGCTCGCGGCATGCGGGCTTGCATTGGCGGCGCCCCGCTGGGACTTGCGGCTGCCCGAGACTGCGGTGCGCTGGGCCGAGGCGCGAGTGCCCGCCGGCGCGATTCATTTCTCGATCAATGCCAGTACTCCGCTAAAGGAGTGGCCTTTGGAGCATTGGATTGAACTGGGCAAGCGATTGCTTGTCAGGGAACCGGCGGCGCGGATTATCGCCACCGGAAGCGCCAACGCGCGCGAGCAGGATCGTTTGCGGTCGCTGGCCGCGGGCACGGGCGACGATCGCCTGATGGTGCTGCCCTCGGGCATCAGCATTGGCGAACTGGCAGCCGCGCTGCAGCGGTGCCGATTACACATGGGTGCGGATTCCGGGGTCCTGCATCTGGCGCTGGCGCTGGGCGTGCCTATAGTGGCTCTGTTCCGCGACTACGCCGGGACCGCCGAATGGCTGCCGCGCGGCCAGACGCACAAGCATCTATTGGCACCGTGTGCCTGTGCGAATGTGAAAGACCCTCCCTGTGCCAGAGAGGGTAAAGCGCTTTGTTTGGCCCGGATCACCCCAGAGCAGGTCATCGCTTTGCTGGACATAGCCGGTTGAACGAGAGCCCGGAACTGCTTGGTCGGATTTCTGATTTCGGCCTTCTTTCGGTCTTCGGTCTTCGGCCTTCGGATTTAACGGCTAGGCCCGGTTTCAGAGCACCTCTGCGCCCCCCGCGCCGCCCGATAAACTGCTCGCATGAGGCCGGGGCCTGTTCCATAATTCTGTCCAAAGAATGCTAGACTATCTGAAAAAGGTGCTGAAGTTGGTAAGGCCTTACCGATTTCGGTTCGGGCTCGGTGTATTTTGTGGGTTCTTGTCGGGCGCGCTGGCGTTCACCTTGCCTCTTTCACTCAAGCTGGCTCTGGATACGGTTTTCCCCGGTGAAACGGCGGTTGGCGCTTTTTCAGCCAGTGACATAAAGGACGCACCCAGCCTGGCGCAGAAACTGAACCTGCGGTCCGATGCCGTTTCTGCCTTCCTCAGCGGGAAGCTGGACGCCGCGGCGCACGAAGCCCTGGTGACGCGACCGGGAGCAAGCCCAGATCCGGATAAACTACTATCTGCGTTGGCCCGGATTCTAAATCAGACCTCGGCGGGTCCGGTAATCTATGAGAAAGGCAGGTTCCGAACGGTGGACTTGCGGCCCGAGACCAGAAAACTGCTAGAGCAGGACCCGCAGGGAAAGAAGCTGGTCTTGTTAAACCGGCTGCTGTTGGAAGACGCCTACCCGCGAGAGATAGCGGCCCGCCCGTTTCCCGCCAGCGAGAAGCGACTTCTATCCCTGCCAGTCTCAGCAAGGCGAATCCTGGATAGGTTATTGAACTTCTTCGTCCCGACCGGCCACCCATCCCGGACTCGATTGGCGCTGGTGATAGCTTTCATTCCGACGGCGATGCTGCTGCGGGGGCTGTTGACTTATCTGAACGCTTATATGCTGAGTTGGGTGAGCATCCGGGTCGCCAATGATCTGCGGGTCAAGTTGTTCGAACATGTGATCCATCTGCCGATGGGTTTCTTTAGCCGCACCAGCACCGGGGATTTGACGGCGCGAATCGAAGGGGCCATGGGGATAATCAATACCATTAACGGCTCGTTCGCGACGCTCGTTCGCGACCCTGTTACCGTCATTGTCCTCGTGGTTGCCTTGATCGTCATGCAACCGTTCTTGAGTCTGTTCACACTGGTCGTATTCCCAGTCTGTCTCGTCCCGGTGATCATCTACGGCCGGAAGCTTCGTAAGACGCACGCCGGTATCCATCACAAATTCGCCGGCGCCGCCAACGTCCTTCACGAGTCGTTCACCGGCATTCGTGTCATTAAAGCCTATAACCTCGAGAACACAGTCGTGGACCAGTTCCGCAATGCTGTCAAAGCAATCACCAGCTTCTTCATGCGCTCGGTCCGCGCCAGCGAACTGCCGGGGCCGCTGATTGAATTCATCGGGTCGCTGGGGGTCGCGCTCATCTTCGCTTATTTTGCTTTCATCGCCCCCGGGCAAGCCCCGGCGGGAGATTTGCTCGCCTTTTTCATCGCGGTGTTCGGTTTGTATGCGCCGGTGAAGAACCTGAGCCGTCTCCAGAGCCAATTGAGCCTGGCGCGCGCCACCGTCGAGCCGGTCTATGAGCTGCTCGCGGAGAAAACCACGCTGCCCGAACCGGCCCACCCAAAACCGCTCCAGGCTCGCGGCGCCCCGATCCGCTTCGAACACGTGAGCTTCTCCTATGGTGAGAAAACCGTGCTCCACGACGTTGATCTCACCATCCAGCCCGGCCAACTGGTTGCACTGGTTGGCCGCACGGGTTCCGGCAAGACCAGCCTGGCAAATCTACTCCTCCGCTTCTACGACCCCGACAAAGGCGCGGTGCGCGTCGGCGGCACCGATATCCGGGAAGTCTCCTCCCGCGACCTGCGGGCCAGCATTGCGGTGGTGAGTCAGGAAACCCTGCTGTTCAATGACACGATCCGCAACAACATCGCCCTGGGCCGGCCCGGCGCCACAGATGCCGAGATTGAGCAAGCCGCCAAACACGCCTATGCCCATGACTTTATTATCAAAGACAAAGAGAAGGGTTATGACACCCCGGTTGGCGAAAGAGGCGTCAATGTTTCCGGCGGCCAGCGGCAGCGTCTGGCCATCGCCCGGGCTATCCTGAGGAACGCGCCGATCCTCATCCTGGACGAGGCCACCAGCTCGCTGGATACCGAATCCGAGCGGATCGTCCAGGCGGCGCTCGAAGAACTCATGCAGGGCCGTACCACGATCTGCATCGCCCACCGGCTCTCCACCATACAACGGGCCGATGTCATTGTGGTGCTCGACAACGGGCGCGTTGTCGAAAAGGGCACGCACGCCGATTTGCTTAAAGCGGGGCGCACTTACGCCAAACTCTACCAACTCCAATTCGAGCAGCCCGAAGCCTGAGAGCAATTGGGTGTCCCGCGCCCCTTAGCTGTATCGATGCAGTCAGACCGCGGTCTAGTGCGCCACGAGGCGGTAGAAGATCACCGGGCTCGACGAAGTCACGACCACTTGCTGGGCGGTGTTCGTCTGCAGGTAGCTCATCGCTGAATGCCACGAGGCTGTGGCTAGCACGTTGGTGTTGTACTGCAGCTCATGGTTCAGGCCGACCTTTCCATACAACGTCAGGGTTCGCGACGACCCGCTGGCTGGGGCACCCCGCAGCAGCGGAACATCACCCACGACCACCACGTCGCCGTTGCGCGGAGCATAATACGAATAGGAAAGGCCGCTCGCGTCCATTGCGGCCACGCTGCTGATCGCCAGCGGCATAAAGGCCGAGCGCTGGCCCGCCACCGCTTGGAAGCTCAGTTGTGCAATTTGCGCCGAACCGCTGATAACCTGTCCCGGCAAAGTCTGCACGCGGATCACCCAATTCGTGCCCTGGGTTTGCAGCGTGCCCGACGCAATCTCGGGTGCGGTAATCGCTAACGTTGCATTTGCGCAACGTCCTGCCGGCCACCCAACGGTAAACATCAGGTTGGTCACCCCGCCGCTCGAGTCCACCGTTACGGGGAGGCTGACGTTCTGACCTGCCTGCACGGCAGTCGCGCCGAGGCCAACCTCAACAAAGCCCTCCACGACCACGCTCATCGGTTGCACCACCTGTCGGTCGCGTGAATTCATGTCGATGATTCTCACGTTGAATGAGTTCGACGTTTGGGCATCCGCCCGCGTGATATTCCAGAAAAACAGTCCATTAGTGGGATTGACCTCAGCGTTCGCCGGCGCACCAGGGTCGAAGCTAAACGTCAACTGGCCCTTGTTGACGAGTGAACCGCCGACCAGGAAGCTCAAGGTGGTGTCCGGAGGGGTCACAATCGCTATCGGGTCCAGAATAGTCTCCGTCGGCGGGGGATCTACCCTGCCTGCGGTCACCGTGAGACGGAAGGTGGTGCTGGAGGCCAAACGGCCATCACTCACCGTGAGCGTAATGTCCGCGTATCCGCTCTGGCCCGCGACGGGCGTGATGGTGACGGTCCGTTTGGTGTCGCTGCCGCCAAAGACGATGTTGTTGGTGGGCACCAGTGCCGGCAGAGACGAGCTGGCGGAGACGGTCAGGTTCGACGCCGCCGTGTCGGGGTCGCTTACTACGAATGGGAGCGGCGGGGTGGCTGTATCCTGGGCAGTGGCTTGGCCGGCGATGGCGGAAATGACCGGCGGTTGGTTGCCATAGTTGACGGTGATCTTGAATGTGCGGGAGACGAGGTTGTTACTGATGCCGCCGTCATTGACGGTGACGGTGACGTTGGCGGAGCCGAAGGCATTAGGGACAGGGGTAAAAGAGATGGCCCCCGTGGCGTTGGGGCTGGTGTAGCTAACCGTGGGCGTCGGGATCAGGCTCGGGTTGCTGGAAGCGGCGGTGACCGTCAGCGTCTGGACCTCGCTGTTTACGCCGGAGGTAATGCCGGACAGGTTGACGGTTTGGAGACCGGCATTCTCATTGATTGTGAGATTGACCAACAGGTCTAGCGTGGGAGGCTGGTTCGTGATTGAAATTGGGATGACGGTCGAAGCTTCTGTGGAATAATCGCTCTCCAGGCCGTAGGCATCGACGGCGGTGGCCGCAAAGTAATAGGTCGTCCCTGCTACCAGGTTGGAGACTGACAAAGTGGTGGCGGTGCCGACCGAAATGACGTTGGTATAAGCGCGGCTCGCGGATCCGTAATAGACTTTGTAGTTGGCAATGACGTTTGTGCCCGAACTGGGGTCCCAGATCAGGGTTACTGTGACGGCAGCAAGGGAGTGTGAGGGGATCAGGGTGAGACAAACACCCCAGAGAAGAACGATGAGGGCCGCGCGCCTCACCCGACCTGCCAGTGCCAAAATCGTCATTTGGGGCTCTGAACGCGAGAAGCGTGCCAACGCCAACAACCGGAGGGCGCAACCGTCCAAATCTTGGTGCATCCTCCTGGCGGGGGCGAGATTCAAGGTCGGCTTCTCCCTAAGAACCAACAAGTTAACAAGGCTCGCACAAAGAAATCCAAACGTGGATAGGGGTATCACTGAGCTGGAAGCAGTTCAAATTCCTGGACATATTGTCTAAATAGAAAGCAGGCGACCACGCAGACCACCCCGCATAATAGGTGTCCTATATCGAATGGAGTTTAGATAAGGCCCAACAAAATGGAGCATTTCTCAGGAAGTGGCCGCAAATGGTGGTCAGTGGCAGCCGGAAACCAGGATCCATTCCCTGCACACCGCAGTTTCAGCGCGCAGGCTGGGTGTCAACGGAGGCGAAGCAGGACCCAGGCGGGTTGCGGCCACCCGGAGGCCACCCGGAAGGCACACTCAGGCTTACTGGTAGCCAACCGGTAGGCACCCGGAAGCCACCCCGAGGCTACCC
>PLZQ01000536.1 GCA_003152225.1 Limisphaerales bacterium
TAAACACCGCAGCTCCGCTCCCGTTACGCTTGATCTGTGGCGCCGGCATTGCCGGGGCTTTCCGATGCGTTGGAGGCGAGGCTGGCGGCCAGGTAATGGGTCTCGTCCACAGAACGCCTGCCACCCTTGTGCCACTTGTCCGCCAGCTTCGTATTCGCCGGTTTACAGCACACCGCGAATGCGATGACGGCAGAGAAGCGAACACCAAGCCGCCTGCCTGCCGGCGCATCGCTTAGCTTGGACGCGGGTTCCTGAGAGATATCCGTCTTGCCCTGTTGATTGCCCATAGTTGTTCCTTACCCCTTAGCCAAGGTTGTGCCATCGCCCGCTCGCGGAGGCAAAAACGCGGAGTCAGCCCAACGGGGCGAGTGCCCCAAGATGCGCAACTGCCTTGTCCCCAGCAGGTTCGCGGACTCCCTCAATTAACCCGAGGCTGAGAAGCGCGAGGCGGGGGTAGGTTTTCCGCACATGACCCCAGCGTCGTTAAGTGTGCAAAATGCATGGTTAAGCCTTTGCCTTCTATGCAACTTGCATGGTTTTCGGGTTCCTCAATCGCGCACTGAAACCAATCAAAAAGGTTCTAACAGGCTTTGTAACAATGCGTTACATAAACCGACGTGGCATTGGCCCTCGTTTAGCTAGAAGAGAGCAATGACAGTAAAACTCAATGGGAACAAGAGCGTGCTCAGGTTTGGTGACTTCATTGTCGCCGCTTATCAGGCTCGGGGCCGACGCAAGGCGAACGAGCTCATACGGCGGGCCGTCAATATGCATTTGGTTGAGTTTCGAGGGCCGCAGCGCGCTGTGATCACGGAGGATTAACATGGAATACTCAGAGTATGGTCTGCACGGCAACGAGCCCGTGCAGTCGCTGGCAACTTCGGCCATGCCTTCTCCAGCGAGAGTATCCGAGCCGCCCAGGACGCTGCTGGTCGTGGATGACGACCCAACGGTGCGCCAACTGGAGGTGGCGATACTCGGGCAGCACGGTTACAACGTGCTGGAAGCCGAGGGAGCTGCGGAGGCTTTGCGGCTGGCTGACAAGATGCCAGCGATACATCTCTTGATCACCGATTTGTCGATGCCCGAAATGAATGGCTTGGAACTCACCCGCCGATTCCGCGCGGTGCATCCAAAGATCCCCGTGCTGATGGTTTCAGGCTCCTTGCCGTTGTTGCATGCCAGAAGTGAGCTGGATCTGGATCGCTTCGACTTCCTAGCCAAGCCATTCCTGTTCGATGAGTTGCTCCAGAAGGTTCGTACCTTACTGGACGCCGTCGCTCCTCTCCCGATAAGAAAATCGTGGCATTGCGACTAGCGTGGAGAATAGCTCCTATACACCGTGCATTTTGCATGCTAGCTTAGATTCTCTTTCACTGGCCGGACGCCTGCGCGCTCGACTCGAGGCGGGGAAGCGCATGATTTACCGATTTCGACACGGGATCATAGGGCCGTTAGCCCTTCTTTGGCTGACCGCCACGGTAGCCAGCGTGGTGGTGGGGGCGGTGGCTTGGAGCCGCTTCTCCCGCAGCATTGACGCAGCCGCCGAAGCCGCGCAGCTTCGCGAGTCAATTGACCAACTCTTCTCGGTATTGCATGACGCCGGGGCCAGCGAACGAGATTACCTGCTGACGGGGAACGCGACCTATCGTGAGGGCTACATGAACGCGGAGCGTTCATTTCCGGCGGCCTTCGAGCGGCTTGCTGACTCTGCGAGGCACGACCCGGCGGGGCAGAGTGACATAGTCGAGTTGCGTCGCCTGGTGGATCTCGAACTGGCGGATCTGCGCCGAGCGGTCGAGCAGCGCGCCGCGAAGGGTCCTGGAGGATTAGAGCAGGCCGCCAGCCCTGACCAACCCAGGACGACGATGGACCGCATTCGTGAAATCATCAAACGACGGCACGACGATCGGCGTGATCTTCTGTCCGCCAGTGGAGAGGGAACCCGCCGCGAGATGAAATGGGTGCATCAATTGACGTGGATCGCCGGGCTGCTCGGCGTCGGGGCGGGCGTGTTCGCGCTCTATTTTTACCGGGTCGATTACTATCAGGAGCGAGGGCGGCGGCAACTGCTGGAGGAGAAGTTGCACGCCGAACAATCGGTGCGGGAGAAGAGCGCCTTCCTCGCCAACATGAGCCATGAGATTCGCAGCCCCATGAACGCGATTCTCGGCTTCAGCGAACTCCTGGAGCCGGACGGGCTGACGCCGAAGCAAGCCCAATATGTGCGGGCCATCCGCGACAGCGGCGCGTCCTTGCTGCACCTGATCAACGACATTCTCGACCTTTCCAAGCTCGAAGCCGGGAAGCTGGAATTGCACCCGGACCCGACGGATATGCGCGATTCGTGTCAGTTCCTCCGCACCGTTTTCGGCCAGCAGGCGGTAATGAAATCGCTCCAGCTTCAGTTCGAGCTCTCGTCCAACCTGCCGCGTGCGTTGATGCTGGATCGCCTGCGGTTGCGCCAGGTGCTGGTGAACTTGCTCAGTAATGCCATTAAGTTCACCGAGCGGGGTCATGTTAAAACCTGCGTTTCCTGGGAAAGCCAGGAGGACGGCCACAGCGGGACGCTGCTAATCGACGTCGAGGATTCCGGCATCGGGATCGCGGCTGAGGAACTGGAGGAGGTTTTCAAACCGTTCGTTCAGGCGGAAGCTCCGCAAGCGACGGAGAAGGAAGGAACCGGCATCGGGCTAACTATCGTCCAGCGCCTCACCGAGTTGATGGGCGGCAGCCTGACCGTCAACAGCGAAGTTGGCCAGGGCACGGCCTTCCACTTGCGTTTTCCAAATGTTCCCGTCTCGGGGCGGTTACCGGTGGGAGATCACGCCGCACCGGGCGGAGCGGTGGACTTCAATGACTTCGCGCCGGCCACGCTGCTGGTGGTGGATGACAACCCGACCAATCGGGCCTACATGGCTGGCATATTTGAGAAGACCCATCACCACGTCCGTTTTGCCAACAACGGTCGGGAAGCGTTGGCAGCTCTGGGGCAGGCCAGGCCCGACGTGGTCTTGCTCGATCTCCGAATGCCGGTGATGGACGGGTGCACGGCCCTGGCGGAGATTCGCAAGCAAGCCAGACTGGCGTCCCTGCCGGTCATCGCGGTCACTGCTTCGAGCAAAGTCGGCGAAGAGGTGGAGCTGCAGAGGCAGTTCAGCGGCTACATTCGCAAGCCCTTCTCGCGGCAAACGCTCTTTGTGGCGCTGGCTCAGTTTCTCCAAAGAGCGTCGCCCGGGAATGGAGTGGAGCAGCCGAATCTCGGGCAAACCCTCAAGCGCATTTCCCTCCCTTCACCCGACCAGGCCGCTCAGTGGCAGAAACTCGCTTTCGAATTGCGCCGCCGGGAGGCTGCCGAATGGCCGACGTTGCGTGACAGCCTGGCGGTTAATGAGACGCGGGCCTTTGCTCACAACCTTTTCACTCTCGGCCAGGCGGCCTATTGCGCTCCGCTGGCGACTTATGCCGCCGCGCTTACCACGTATGCCGACGCCTACGCCATCAGCCAGATGGAACGTCATCTGGCCGCGTTCCCCAAACTGGTTGAGTCCATCGAGACCGCTTTGGCCCAGGCTCAATCGCAACCAGTATGAGTTCCCAATGAACGCTCCCTTACTAGAAACAAACACGGGCTGTATGCTCGTCGTGGATGACCAGGAGTCCAACATCCAGGTCGTCGGCGCCGCTCTGGGTAAACTCGGTTTCGAGATCTTGCCCGCGGCCGGCGGGCTCCAGGCCTTCCAACGACTGGCCGTGCGCCGCCCCGACCTCATCCTGCTCGACCTGCTAATGCCCGAGATGGACGGATTCGAGGTTTGCCGGCGAATTCGCGAGAACCCGGATTGGACTGAGATTCCCATCATTTTCCTTTCCTCGGCTGACGACAAGGGCCTGATCGTGCGCGCCCTCGAGAGCGGCGGCGTGGATTACATCACCAAGCCCTTCAACCACGCCGAATTGGTAACGCGCGTCCGCACCCACCTGGCGCTCAAACGGGCTCGCGACGAGTTGAAGCAGCTTGCCGAGGACCGGGACGAGTTGCTCGGCATCCTCACCCACGATCTCAAGAACCATTTGGGCGGCATGGACATTAGCGCCCAATTGCTCCGTGACCGTACCGAGGCGATGGCGGACCCGAAGCTGCGGCTGATGGCCGAGAACATCTCGCATTCAAGCAGCCAGATGCTCGCCTTCGTGAAGGAGTTTCTGGCCAATGCTTCGGCCGACCACGGCCTGAGCCTCAAGACCGAGTCCATTAGTCTCAAGGACGCGGCCTCCCGGGTCGTCCAGCAACATCGGGAAGCGGCCAAGCACAAGCAACTCGTCTTTCAGACGGTGCTCGAGGAGGACGGGGCTCTCGTGCTCGCCGACCCCGCCGCGCTGAACCAGGTGCTGGACAATCTCCTATCCAACGCCATCAAGTTCTCTCCGCCCGGCAAGCAGATTCGCGTCGTGGTGTGCCCGTCGGGTGCCAGATACGTGGAATGCCAGGTCCAGGATGAAGGGCCCGGGTTCACCGACAACGATAAGACTCGGATGTTCCGACGCTATGCGCGCCTTTCCGCGCGGCCCACTGGCGGCGAGCCCTCGACCGGCCTTGGCCTGAGCATCGTCAAGAAGCTCATGCTGGCAATGCAGGGTGAGTTGGCTTGCGAAAGCACGCCAGGCAACGGCGCCACCTTCGCCTTCCGCCTGCCCCGCGCTGCCCCCCCCAACACTGACTGCTAAATGAAAGAGACCATTCTGAAGAAGACTATTCCAAAATCCACCTCTCCAGCGACTCAGTTGCCCAAGTGCCCCACGGGCATCCAGGGTCTCGATGAAATCACCGGCGGCGGGTTGCCGCGCGGGCGGCCTACGCTGGTCTGCGGCGGCGCGGGGTGTGGCAAGACGCTGTTGGCCGCGGAATTTCTTGTGCGCGGCGCGGCGCTGTTCGGCGAGCCGGGCGTGTTCATGGCCTTCGAGGAGACGGAAGCGGAGTTGAAGGCCAACGTCGCGTCGCTCGGATTTGATTTGGCGGGCCTGGTCCGGCGCGAGAAAATCATGCTCGACTACGTCCACATCGAGCGCAGTGAAGTTCAGGAGAGCGGCGAGTATGACCTGGAAGGGTTGTTCGTCCGGCTCA
>PLZQ01000125.1 GCA_003152225.1 Limisphaerales bacterium
GCGCGTGCGACAAAGCTCCCGTATGGCAGCAATTCCACGATTGTCGGTTATTGCCAGGTTGACCCGGCGCTGCTTTTCATTGGAAACACCTTGAAGCAAGAGGCTTGTGAATGAAATTAACATGCTTTGACATACAAACGGATGGTCTGTATAGTCACTGTTGGCCGTCCAGAGTGTAACCAGACAACCATCTTTGCCGTAATACATAGAAAGGAAAACATGAAATACAAATATGCAGCAGTCCTGGTCCCAGTCCTCGTTACCACCCTCAGCCTCGCAGTGGTCGCGTACGGACAGGTGGCATCAAATCCAACAGGTGTGCTTCGGATGAACTCTCCCCGGGTCAAATCATATCCAGTCGAGCGGCCGACCCCTTTCTTGCTCAAATCTAATGGCGAAGTAATTGCGGAATTGCGGGCGCGAGCTGGAACGTCGTCTGAGCTCACCGCTGACGGTCGGGTTGGGCTCAATAGGGCAACCCGTGCGCTGAGTGCAACCAATGGGTTTGCCCTCAAGATCACGGATGGCACCAACTCGGTCTCGGCGCGTGCCGATGAGATCCAGCCCGGGCACTCGGAATTGGCCGAAAAGCAGGCGCCGGGGGAACGAGCATTCTTGCTCAAGTCGGGCGGCGCTACGATAGCCGAACTTTGGGTGCGAGCGTCCGCAGGAGTCGCTATCGCGAACGCCAACTCTTCCGGCCATTCGGAATACAACACAAGCACCGGGACGGTCGCTGCTACAGGCGGGGCCATCCTAACTATTACCGCCGGAACAAGCTCGTCCTCAGTGCGAGCGGATGAGATCGAAGGCGTTTTTGTCTCGAAGTAAGGATGAGCATGCCCGCCAACCAGGCGGCTGCACTGGACGGCGGGAGTCCGATTCTGCTGACGTTCTTGGCCCACGAACCCGCCGCCAGTGAGCCGCATTGTTGCGCCTCACGACTTGCATGAAGGCGTGACGTCTCTCGGGATCGGATACGGCACTTTTATCCTTGATCATACCCCCGTTCGTGGGTTTCTTGATGCTGAAGTTCAGTGGACACGCAATCCCAGCGACGCGGCAGTGCGGCGGTGGAGTCCCTCAACCGCATGGAAAAAGCTTGCCTCGAAGCGTGGCGCGTGCGACAAAGCTCTCGTATGGCAGCAATTCCACGTTTGTCGGCCAATACGGACTTAGGCCGAAAGCTTTCCGTCTAAACAAATAGTTCGCCATAGCATGCACCTGCTTTCTGCCATCATGTTTTCGGGGCTGCTCGCGCTGAGCACCGGTTGCCATTCGAGCGCCTACAACGCCCGGGTATTTCACTCTTGGGGATGGGAGAACACGAAAGACGCAAGTGTATACCTAAGGGATTACAGGCATGTTCTGGTCGTGTGGGTTTACGAGAGCCATTGGGAGGATCTTGGCCCAAACAGGCTAACCCCTTACCACTTCAAGGGGGTGGTGGTCAGGTCATACAAAGGGGATTGGAAACTCTCGGAAAGAATTGCATTCGTGCATCATGTTGATTCTCCTGCGCCCACAAATGCGCCGAGCCAGATGCAGGGCGAGCTCATGTTCGTGTTTACCAACGAGCACACTGAAGCTGAAATATCCGTAGCCACAGGAGACTTCGGAACCTACAATGAAGAATATGCGCCAGCGTTAGATGCCGTATTCTGCGGAAGGAGCACTAGATGAACTTCTTGTCGAACCATTGGCTCCAGGCAACGCCGGATTTCGCCTTTCTGTTTATTCTGGCTCTCTTGCCCGGCGTGCCTGAGCCAAACCGTTCGGCCTTCTAACGTTTACCAGCAGTTCATGTCTATTATGAAGACTATGACACCCAAATGGAACCGAAGCTCCCGCCACTGGCAAGCACGTCTGCTTCTCCTCTCGTCGCTAATCGCGCTTGTTGGGTGGGCTGCGTATGCACAAGTGCCGGGCCAGGAGACGGCAACGAACACCCAGCCGGCGGAGCGAAACCGCAAGACTGTCCTGGAGGCATTGCGAGAGAGGGGCATGCGTCCCCCAGTGACTCGAAGCGAGCAGCGCACTCCGGCCCCGCCCAAGCGGATTACGGTGCTCGAAGCCATTCGGCAGCAGTTCGGTGAAGACGGACTGCGCAAGTTGGTCCGCGTGCATAGGGAAGGCCATCGAGGTGTGGAACCGGACAGGTAATGCGCCGAACAAGCCAGATGCAGCGAATCCGGCGATGACGCTCTCCTTCAGAGCCACAGGTCAGCGGCGCCGGATCGCTGATCTGGAATGTTCGGCATCATGATAACGTCATCTCGGCGCATGCGGATCGTGAGCACGACCATTGGAGTGATTGTCTTAGGAATGGGCCTTGGACTCGTGTGGCTGCTGAGTGGTGAGTCCCAGCGAACGCCAATACTGGTTCTAAATCGCGAAGGCCAGACCGGGGCTCATGCCCCCCGCCAGGCAGTTACCGCGGAACACAGCAAGGTTGTTCTCGACGACCTTCGCCGAAAGTACGATCCGCGCAATAGGGTTGAGTTTCGAGTGTCCAGCACTCAGGACACTTCGATCTTTGTCCTGGCGACTGGCGTCCAAGTCCGCACACCATCGGGGTGGAAAACCGAGGCTGAGGAGTATCGAGGTGAAATCTGGCGTTTGAAGGCTGGGATTCCCAGGGAGGTGTGTGCGGAGCGTTTACCATCAGAGACGTGGCGAGCTTACGTCCGTTACGGCACAGAAATGAAAGGACCCTCGTTGTTGAGGGCGCAGTTGCGAGAGGCTTGGGTGCTTCGGAGTTTCTCCAACTGGACTGGCAAACCGTGGGGTGGGGGCCGTTGGAGTGGATCGTATGAGCTCTTCAGTGAGGAGGTCACAGAATGATGCCGAACCAGTCGGTGGAGACGAGCCGCCGCCCCATGCTTCCGTTCGACATCGGGCGGCGATTTAGGAGTCCCTCGTGCGCTCCACCGTGGCTGTCGGCGGCGGTCGCTCACCTCTGCCGTTGGTCGCGACATGAAGTTGCATTCAGTACTGCTTGGCGGGACCGGTTTCCTGACCAAGCCCTGCGTGTCGCCGCAGGTATTCCACGGAAGCATGCGTCTGGCGGGCTTTGGCCGAGTGGCCACTACTGCCAGAGGTATGGAGCCTTCCCGGCAATGTAGCAAACCTGGTAGCCTCAGACCGGGGGCGAGCTAGAATCGGAGGACATGGTCAAATTAATTAAACGCTTGCAAGCATCGTCACAGAGAAACCAGCCATACGAGGCTGTTTAAGGCTGGAGCCAAAATGACACGCAGTCGAGTCCGGGCTCTCTAACGTGGCCCGGCGCGAACTCACACGACTGCCGGTGTAGCAGAGCGGACCTAAATCCATCCCGTATTGAATGCAGAACATGGAAACGCTGCGCCCTTGGGCCACGCGGGTCGTGGTCGCCCCAACCGTAAGGCAGGGTAAAAAGACGCAGCATTGAGAAGGCCGAAGAAGCCAAGGCCGGCGGTAGCGCGCCGGATATGCCCACGTCGGCCAGGTGTCGAATGGCAAGAAAGCATGTGGAACCGCCTCAAATCGGGAAATGCAAAGGATGAGCGACGCCCGTCGCTTGGTGCGTCCCGAAGCTGTCGCCCAATGGAGCCCAGCGAAAACGGCCACAGACCAGTATTGCCAAGTTGCGCGAGCGGAATACGATGCGTCGTCAAGATGCATCGCTTTCAATCGAGCAGCGGGTCGGCTCGGACGAGACCGGCCTTAGAGAGGCTTGAGCTGTGTGAAGCGAAAGTTTCATGCACAGTTCTTAGGGGGGTGTGGGCGGGTTAACCGCCTACACCTACCCGGTGCGTGATATGAGACGGCCCCTTTCCATTGCGTTGTTGTTGCTGCTGCCGCTTGCCGCTCGCGCGAATCCAGTGATGGTGGACGGGCAGTCGCTAATCGCATTTGGCATCGTCGCGTTTTGGGCGTTGGTGATCGAGTCAAGTATTGCGACCCTCGCCTTGGTCTCCTCCGGGATTCTAATAGTGCCGTCGTTCATCGCGTTGATTGTTGCCAACGTCGCTGTCTTCCTCTTCGCTTTCATGCCGCTGACCAGCCGTGTATCGCTATGGGTCTTGGAGCCAGGCGTCGTCCTTGCAGATGCCTTGGCCATCAAGCTTTTGCTGTCTGCACCTTTTCTTCAGGGCGCTGGCTTTCTTGGCGTGAGCTGGCGCCGGGCTTTGGTGGCGTCGCTGCTCGGGAATGCCACGTCGCTCTTTATCGGTGTGCTAGGGAGTCATGCGCCCTGGATCGTGCACGAGGCTGGAGGATTGGACTAATGCCCAACCACAGCATTCAGCGGATGGGAGCCAGCCATTCAGTCGTGTTACTATTCCAGCATCAGGGGCGGCTGGCTCCCACCGCTGATGCTAATCGTTGGGCTACTTCGCACTGCGGAGCATGAAACGCAGCCGCAAATTTCTTCTTGTGGGATGTGGGGTTGTCGTGCTCGTCATCGCGGCTGCCGCCATCATGTTCTTTCGGCCAGTGAGCGACGGGCGCACTCCTGCAGAGAGGCGTCAAATTGCCGAGGCGTGTCTTAGTATGTTGCGATCTTCGCTGACGAACGAGGTCGACCTCAAACCGGACGATCCTCGAGTTCCGGAAGTGATCCGCGCTTTGCATCCTGTTGATATTGAGCTTGCGGGGAGCGACGCAGTAGTTATGTGTGCAGGAAAGCCGGCTGAGTATCATCTAGGTCGCCGGCCTAGTGAGCCAAAGACGTGGATTCTGTATGTTGCCGGGCCTGGTTACCTTGGACACCGAGAGATTCTGCGGATGGAGCACGATTGAGATGAGACGAACATGGTCCAACCAGAGCGTGCAGCGGATGCGAGCCAGCCGTTCAGGTCAGTTGCAATTCGACCGTCAGCGGCGGCTGGCTCCCACCGCTCACGCTCGTCGTTACACCACCGTCCACGAAACCACAAAGAACACGTAAAAACATATGCCAGGCGGATTCATCATCGCAGTGCTCTACATTTGCTTTGTCGTCGGTATCACCATTTTTGTCCTTTCTCTTTTGAATCGGTTCGTGAGCGCGCACGAACGGATTGCTGATGCATTGGACAATATCGCGCGCAAGTTTCGGGACGACGGCAAGTGATGAGCGATTTAGAGGTATGACCCAAATGTGGTGTAACCCGGCGGATTCAGAGGACGGCGGAATCGCCTCGCTTCTTTTCGGGCGTCCTTGGCCCGCCGCCTCTGATCCGCATCGTTGGCAGGGGGACGCGTGAGCTTGTGCCCGCAGCCCGGTTAGAATGCTGAGTATGATCAAGCAACGCTTAGCCCTCACAGCACTTTGGGCATTTGGGCTGCTCGTCCTGGTGGCTGGGGCGATGCTGTATCTGCGCTCATCGCCACCACCACGCCCGCACTTCCAGGTTATGGTAAATACGATGGCGATTACCAACGACCATTCAGGCGCGAGGAATGCAACGTTCCAGGTGGCCAACTTGGGACGTTACGCAGTATTGTTGCTTCCAATCTACGGCTTGGAAAACCGCTCCGGCCAGTGGCGAACCAACCTCCTGTCCGCACACGCACTACCACTTGGAACAAACATGATGGGAGTGGTGCCATTTCCCCCAGAGGCAAAAAGATTGGAACCAGGACAGTCTTGCACGGTCACGCTCGGACTACCCTTCGACGACTTGGGCTGGCGAGCCTCCTTCTGGTGTCTGAAGACTCGCCGCCCTATCTACGACGATATGCACCAGTTGTTCGCGCGAATTGTGCGGACCAAGAGCCAAGACAACGAGGTACGCGTATCAACAAGCTGGACCGACCAATGAATGCACCGCCCTTTTACTTTTACGTTCGGCGACTCCCCGGTGATACCACGGCGCGTATCCGATGTGGATCACGCAATCTCCTTTATTTGCAGGGCATTCTCACTACTTTTTGCATCCAGCGCGCTGCAAGACCACCATGCCCTTGGCCTGGATCGCCGCGCGCTTGAACATGGGCAGCCGAGGACATTTGGCGTAGCTGCTCCAACAGCGCGGAAGCGGCCGGCTCGTGGCACCCACGGACCAATGTCTCTTGGGAATATGACAATCTCATTAACTTTATGAGTTTCTTCAGGGAACGGGTATTGGCGTTACGTTAGCGCAGGTTCCAGCCGAGGATGCGTAGGGTCGGTTCCTGGCCTTCGAGTTCGGCCCTGGGTCCGCCTGGCAAGGGGGAAGCGTGCAATCCCCATCGGATAGACAAAGAACGCTTTATTTTTGTTCGGTTCCTCCATCAGCCGGGTGATATAAGGTGTGAACGGGTATGATGAATGATGCCGAACTGCTCCGCTTGTATGCCAAGGCTGGCTCAGAGAGCGCTTTCACGGATTTGGTCCGTCGGCATCTGCCGCTCGTGTATTCGGCGGCGTTGCGGCAGGTCCAGGGAAATGAAGCCTTGGCCCAGGACGTGGCCCAGAGCGTGTTTATTGACCTGGCCCGCAAGGCGAGCTCCTTGGCCAGCCGAGAGGTGCTCGCCGGGTGGTTGTACTGCAGCACTCGCATGGCGGCTTCCAAAGCCCTCCGGAGTGAGCGACGCCGGCAATTGCGGGAACGCAGAGTCTGCGCCATGCAAGAATCCCCCGAAGTGAGCCCTCCGAACCAGAACCACCTCGATTTGGCACGGGTTCTCGACGAGGCGATGAACCTGCTCGGCACCGACGATCGCAATGCCGTGCTGCTGCGGTTTTTCCAAAACCAGGATCTCAAAGCCGTGGGCGTTGCCTTGGGTGTCAGTGAGGATGCCGCGCGGATGCGGGTGAACCGCGCCCTCGGCAAGCTCCATGAATTCCTCGTCATGCGTGGTATCACACTATCGGCTACCGCCCTGGGCGCCCTCCTGACGACCGAAACGGTTAGTGCGGTCCCTCCGACACTCGTCGCCAGCATTTCGTCCGCTGCCCTGGCCGGGACCGCCATAAAAGCGGGCGCCGGTCTAACTATCCTCAAAGCCATGACTCTCACCAAAGCTAAGCTGGCCCTGCTCGGCGCTCTTACCGTTGCTGGTATCGCCGTCATCCAGTATCAGGTGGAACAGGTCCGAGCCCAAAATGCCTCGCTTCGCCTGAAACTCGAACGCGTCCTGGCCGCGCGTCAGGAAAGCGAGCGGCAGTGGTCCCTGGTCTCATCCCAGCCGGGTGAGAGCCCAGAGGCCGATCTTGCCCGGTTGCGTGCCAAGAGCATCCAACTCCAACAGCAGGTCAAGAACACCCGCCAACGGCTGCTGGCCGGCAGCCTCCCCACCAGCCGGCGAAGCCCTGCTCGCGGTGCCGACGACTCGAAGTTCCCCTCTGACGTCCAGCGGGTAAGTGAGCAATCGTTCCGATTCTTGCGCCTCTACCCAGCCATCTTCAATTATGCTACCAACCATCCAACGGCCACCTTCCACGACCCGGATGGGCAATTGAGCCCGGAGGTCACCCGTCTCACCCCGCTGCTGGACTGGGATAACCTTGAATTCAACATTCCCGACAGTGCCACGTTGATCGCCTTATGCGCCACGAATTCAGCGGAGATCATCGGCATCGCCAGAAAGCCATTGCTGATGGACAACGGTTGCTGGTCTCGCGATTATCTCCTGGCGAACGGCAGCACCCTGACCCTCTGGACCGCCTCGCCGGAAATCTACCATTCACGAGCCGCGATGCCTCGCCTCCTGGGGGAGGAAGCGAAATGACCCGGCGCTACTTCCAACTCGGATCCCGGTGAGCCTCTTCTCCACCAAGTTAGCCCGCGGCGTAACCGGCCTGCTAGCCGTTGGCCTGACCGTCGCTTTGACGTGGAGTTGGCGGACCCTCTCCAGGGACCGGTCGCAGACTGGCTCCCTGGAGCGGCAGATCCGCACTTTGCGCGAAGAGACCGAGCAAACGGCTGCGCAGATCGGTCGCCTGGCTCAAATGAACCGCCGCCACGTTCAGCCCAGCTCGGAACTGCTCCGCCTGCGCGGGGAGGTGTCCCGGCTCTCGCGCGAGTTGGCCGAGTTGAATGCCGTCTGGCCCACCAACGCCGTTTCTGGCTCCAACCGCTCGCGTCGCGACGAGATTGCCGCCGAAGTTGCGGGCGAGTTCGAAGCTCGGAAGCAGACCCGTGCGGAACAACTCTCAGCGGTCCGGCTCGCGCTGAACCAGCTAGCTGGTCAGTCAGGTGTTGTTGAGTTCCTTCGGGCCGATGGCCAGCCGGATCCCGGGCTGGTCCGGCTCCTTCCGACGTTGCCATGGAACGAGTTGGAGATTCTCTGCAACGACAGCCGAACCCTGAGATTCCTGCAAGCCTGGCACCCGGATGAACACATCGCCTGGTTCTCCGAGCCGCTGTTGGACCCCGCCGGTCGACACATCCGCACCGCGATCTGTGCCAACGGCAGAATCATCTCCGATTCGGAACCCGGTTTCTATCACGGGGGACCGCCCGACGAAGCTACCACTTCACAGGAGTTCAAACAGTTCCTTGATCAAGGCCGCTAGCGCTCGTTCCAGCCGAGGACGCGGAGGGTGGGTTCCAGCAAGAGCAAGCAAGTGTCAGTCCTTCCAAGTGACACTTCTGCAAGTCGAATATTTGCAAGAGGATGCAACAGATGCGGTTTTAGGCCTAACGGCCTCGAACCTAGTCTGTCACTACCCCCTTCCAGCCGCCCCGCGTGTGGGGTGCTCACTATTGACACTTCCGGCACGTGCTGATAAGGCATCCCCATGACGAGCAAGCTGCGCATTGAGCCTCCTGAGGAAATGTGCCACGTCATGATCCGCGGGGATCAGAACGAGCCGCCCCAAACGCATTCGCAAGCTCAGGAGGACTTTCCCTTGTGTAAATAGTGAGGACTGACACTTGCAGGGGTAGCCGATTGGAGAGCGTCTTAACTGACCGGAGAGCATATTTTCGTGGCCCGTCAGGTTGGAGGTTCGTCGCTTACGGTGAGATTGAGGATGTTGCTTTTCCCGAGAAGTCCGACCCCGAAGGCTCGCTGACGCTCCGCACATCTGAAGGCAGTTTCCAGTTATTGCGAGGCAGACCGGAGCTTTGGACAGCCGGCCGATTCTTTATGCGTTGCGCGGACGACGCAAGGAGGGTCGAACCAGACGCTCCACCCAACAGCCGCCCGCCCTCGCAGTTGCGAGCACCACCGGAAGTTCAGGCGTCTGATTCGCAGCGGACATCTTCTTCCGGCGGCTGTGGGTGAGCTTTGCGTTCGAATGCCACCGCATATGAGCGCTGACCTTGCCCAAAAGACCTGCAAGATGTGCTGCATGGAGATTCCGAAGGACGCTCGGAAGTGTCCCCATTGCCACCACTTCCAGAATCGCCTGTCGATGATCCTGTTTCATCCGGCATTCGCAGTCCTCGGTGCCTGTATCCCGTTGGCTGGTATGCTGATTGTTTTCTCCACAATCTTCGACCAGGGCGAGAACTACCAACACTACAAGGACCAGATCGAGATTACCGATAGTGAGATTGCGTTGGGCGAAACCAAGTCCGGTGCGACGGTGGCAGTGATCGGGACAATCAGGAACAAGAGTCCTGTTCCCTGGAAGGAGATACAGTTTCATGCGGAGTTTCTTGATGCTCAGGGAAGACGCACGGATGTCGGAGAGCGGGAGGACGGCAGTTTTTATTTACCGGCGAACGGGATGTCTTCGTTCAAGGTGTCGTTTCGACGGGAATTCCCAGAGACAAATTACGTGAAGCATACGGTTCGAGTGGCGACTGCGAAGGACGCGAGGGCGCGATGGTGACAGATTCGAACTATCGCCCTGGAGCGGCTACCGGGCTCGCGCTTCTGTTCGCGTTCGGATATCCTTGGCCCGGCACCACTCAGCGCGGGTGTTACCTCGATATAGACGGGGCCATCGGTCTGCGATGCGCCTGGCCCAAAGACTGTTGAGCCCCGAGGTGGTTGCCGGCAGCAAGGCGTTGACTGCTGGAGGCCTGGGCTAAGGGCTTCAGTTCCCTTGACATCGCCGGGGTTCCTTCTCACCCTCAAAACACAGTGAGCAGAATACAGTTCATGGTGTTGAACCTCGTGGGCGGCATCTGCGGGCTGCTCATCGCGGGCGACCTGCTCCTGGGACTGCTCAATGGCCGGCTCAGCCAGTCCGCCGAGGCCACGCGCGACCAATTCAGCCAGGCGCAACGGGTCCAGGAGACGGCACAAAAGCTGGTCATGCGGGTCGCTAAGGCGGGGCAGAGCGATCCGGTCTTGCGCGACCTGCTGGCGAAGCACGACTTCAGGATCACCGCGAACACCAACCGCCAAAACAAGCCGACGCCATGAACGCAGACAAGGGAAGAGCCTTGTTGGAGACGCCGCGGCGGAATCCGTTCTGGGTCTGCTTCACGGTGTTCCTGCTGCTGGCCTGCGATTATGGCTTCCGGCTGCCCAAACTTCTGGACCAGCGGGAGGAGCTCCAGCAGGTCGTGCTCATGCAGGAACAGAACATGGGCGCGCTGGCTCAGGGGCGCGAGGTCGAAAGACGGCTCGAAGCGCTCTCGCTGGACCTGCTGCAGGTCGCCAAAACCAATGCGACGGCCAAAGAGATTGTCCAGGACTTCAATATCCAGTGGAACCCCAGCCCGACGGCAGCCGTGCGAGCGCCGGCGGCAACCAATCAGCACAAATGAACAAGCTTGGCTTCTTCAGGTCCCGGGTAGGGGCTTTGACGCGTTGGGCCTGCCTGGCTTTCGCGCTCGCCGCGTTGGCCGGGCCGGGTTGGGGGGCTGAGCCCGCCGCAGTGACGACGGGCGCTCCGGCGAGAACCGACGACACGAACGCCCAGGAGATACTGCGCAGCTACCGGCAGCTTCAGGAGCAGCTTCACGCCACTCAACTCGCCATCGAGCACAGCCGCGCGCAAGCCGAGACCGCCGCCGCGCAGAGTGCCAAAGCGCTGACCGCCCCGCTGTCGGACATCGAGCAACCCCTCGCCTCGCAACGCGCGCAGGAATTGGAAGCAATGCAGAGTTCGAACAAGGTTATGCTCCTGGTCGCAGGAGTGTTTGCCATCCTCGGCTTCCTGGCCTTGCTGTTTATGGCCTACTCCCAATGGCGCACCATCAACCGGCTGGTAGAAACCACCTCGGCCTTGCCCTCGGCCCGTGGGCTGGGCGCGGGCGATGCGCCCCTGCTCGCCGCCGGTGCGGCGGAGCTGGCCAACCAGCGTCTGCTCGGCGCGCTGGAGCGCCTGGAGAATCGCATTGACGAATTGGAGCATGCGGCGCATCCCACGTTGACACGCGGGAGCGCCCCGGCGCCGGAAACTCAGAACCCGCCGCCTCCCTCGGAGGGAGCGGCGCCGGCCTCAGGGCCTGGCGGAGAGACGGCGGAGGTCGCGCGCATCAATGGCCTCTTAGGCAAAGGCCAATCGCTCCTGAACCTCGACCAGACCGAAGCGGCGGTGGCATGTTTCGACCAGGTCCTGGCCCTCGACCCCAATCACCCGGACGCGCTCCTCAAGAAGGGAGCGGCGCTGGAGCGGCTGCGCAAGCTGGATGAAGCCGTCGCCTGCTATGACCAGGCCATTGCCGCGGACAGCTCCCTGACAGTGGCCTATCTTTACAAAGGTGGGCTGTTCAACCGCATGGAACGCTTCAGCGAAGCCCTGGAATGCTACGAAAAGGCCCTGCATGCGCAGGACCCGCGGCACACCTGAGGAACAACGCTGGCTGCGCCACACCTGTCACGGCTGCGGAAGCCGCGGCGCCTGCCAAAGGAACGACTTCTGCTCGCCGAGCAGCCGGGAGCCCTCCCACAAGGTCACTCGCCACGCGGTAACCCGCCCGAAGTTCTTATACTCCTCACCGACCAGGTCGAGCGCGGCCCAATGACTGAACCAGCCCCCGGGCTGAACGGGCTGTTCGAGCCGCAGTTGTTTGGGGAAGTCGCCGTGCGCGACGCCGCGCAGTTCCACTCGCAGCGCCATCGGCCCCACCGTCTGGCCCCTGGTCTTCCACTGCACGTTGAATCGCATTCCGGAACACTGGTTCGTATGCTCGCGCAGAGAGCTCTGATACAGATCGCGCTCGTAAAAGCTGGGGGATATCGAGTTGCGCCCCTTCAGATCGAGAAATTGCGGCAGCACTTTGATCACGCGGCCGGTCGCCGCCTGGGTCGGCCAGGCCACCGCCAGCCCAATGGCCAGCAACCACCAAATGATCCACCGTCGCATGAATCATCAATAGCCGCCCCCGTCGCCCGACTCAAGGTCAAATCCGCTACGCCAAAACGGGCGCATCTTGGAGGTACCACCGCGGCATAGGAGCGCGGCCTTTAGGCTGCAGAAACGTGAAACTTGAGCAGAGCGTAAACACTTGCTGGCGCCGCAGGGTAATTCCGTGCTTCTGCAGCCTAAAGGCCGCGCTCCTATGCCGGTGGGACCCTCCCGCCACTTGGTGGTACCTTCGAGATGCACCCCGCCAAGACGCGATCCAGCCGATACCGCTTGCAACGGCGCAGGCAACTGTTAGTATTCCTGTTCATTGATATTCAAACAGGATTCGTATGGCGAGAATTTGTGAACTGACAGGCAAGCGCCCCATGAAGGGCAGCATCATCTGGCGTAGTGGTAAGGCGAAGAAGACCGGCGGTATCGGCACGCACGTTACCGCGATCACCAAGCGCCGGTTTTTCCCTAACCTGCAGCGCGTCAAGGCAGTCATTGACGGCGAAGTGCGCTATATCCGGGTTACGGCCAACGCACTGAAGAAGGGGCTGGTCGTCAAAGCGCCCAAGCGGACCTGGAAGAAGGAAGCGCCGGCGGCAGCGGCCACAGCCTCCTGAGCCAAACGCGGAGCGACGAGTGGCGGCTCCACTACTCCAGCACTCCATCACCCCGCTGTGCCGGCAGCGCCTCACCCTTTGGCCAGCAGCGCCGCAGGGTCAACCGTCCGCGTCCATCGTTCCTGTTCCGAGATTGCAATCTGGCCCTTCTGCACCTTTAACCAGGCCATCTCGCGCAAGGAGCGCCAGCCCAGTTTGCGCGCGGCTTCGCGCAGCTCCCCGGTTCGTAATCCCGGCTGAATCAGGTCCTGAATCGCTTCGTTGAGGAGGAAGAACTCGTAGATGGCCACGCGGCCACGGTGGCCTTTCTGGTTGCACTCGACGCAGCCGCGGCCTTTCCAGGCTTTGACCTGGCCGGCGGGGATCGAAAGGACAGCCGCCATTTCTTCGCGCGTTGAGTCCGGGATGGCCAGGTCTTCCTCGGCGCAGTGGCGGCAAATGCGGCGGGCCAGCCGTTGCGAGATGCTGCAGACCAGCGACGAGGCGATCAAGTAGGACTCGATCCGCATTTCCAGCAAGCGCGTGACGGCGCTGACGCTGTCGTTGGTATGCAGCGTCGAGAAGACGAGATGGCCGGTCTGGGCGGCGCGCACGGCAATCTCGGCGGTTTCATAATCCCGAATCTCGCCGACGAGCACGACATCCGGGTCGTGGCGCAGCACCGAACGCAGGCCGGTCGCGAACGTCAAGCCGATCTGCTCGCGGACCTGGATTTGCACCGTGCCTTCGAGCTGATACTCGATAGGGTCCTCGAAGGTGATGACCTTGCGGCCTTCATCGTTTGCCTGGGCCAGCGCGGTGTAAAGGGTGGTGGTCTTGCCGCTGCCGGTCGGGCCGGTCAGCAGGACCATGCCTTGCGGCAAGGCGGTCAACTGAGCCAGCACGGCCTCCTGGTTCGGCTCCATGCCGAGCTGGGAGAGATCGAGGTAGAGGCTCTGGCGGCCAAGAATCCTCAGGCAGACCGCCTCCCCATATTTCGTGGGCACGATCGAGACCCGCAGATCGTATTCTTCGTCCCCCGTCTTCATGGCGATGCGGCCGTCGTGGGGCAGCCGTTTTTCGGCAATGTTCAGGCCCGCCATAATCTTGAGCCGCGAAATAACTGCCGGGTGCAAGTGACGCATATCCGCCGGCACCGGCACCGTCTCCAGTATCCCGTCCACGCGGTACCGCAGGCGGATGGAATTGATGTAGGGTTCGAGATGGATGTCGGTGGCGTGCAGACGGAGCGCTTCCTGGAGAATCTGGTCCACAAAGGCCGAAACCGTTGATTCCAGGGCCGAATCGGTTTCTTTGCCCTGCACGTCGAATACGATCTCCTGGCTAATCTCCGTCCCGCCGCGATCCTCGCGCAGCTTCTGAATCGTCTCCGCGCCCAACCCATAGTTCTTCTTGATGACGGCATGGATCGAGCTGGGAGTGGCGAGGACGATCTTGAAGCGTTTGCTCAACAGGAGGCGCAGGTTGCCCTGCTCCATCTGGCTCGGCGGCTCGCTGAAGGCAAGCGTCAGGCAATCGTCCTCGACGCCCAGCGGCAGCAAATGGTAGTGGAAAATGAGCTTGATGGGCACCAGCTCCAGCATCTCACGCTTAAGGTCCAGCCCCACCGGATCCACGAACTCCAGACGATTGGCGGCGGCCAGGGCGCGCCAGGTGTCCTCTTCCGACGCGAAGTTCAGGTCCACGATCGCGCGATGCTGCGGCAGGTTCAGCCGCCGCTGGCGGCGCCGGACCTGCTCGAGCTGCTGCTCCGTAAGCTTGCCTTGCTCGAGCAACAGGTCGCCGGCTTCCTTACGGGTTGTGCCCTGGCTCTCGTTCATTGAATTGGAACGATGATTTCCTTATTCGTGTTCAGGGACAGAACATTCGTCTGCAACGCCAGGTTCGTCAATGTCAGCGTTTGCATCGTCGCGTCGGCAATGAAAAGGTTGGTGGCGATCCTGGCCCCGATGGGCGCGACCAGGAACGAGTCGCCCAGCTTGAAGATCGTGTTCTTGGGACCCCCGCCAGTCTGGTAGAAACCCAGGTAGGTCACTTGGATCTTGCGGGTGGTCGGGGGCGGCGCGACCGGCGGAATGAAGTAATGGGTGACGAAGGGATCCAGCCGGTTCGTCTCGACCAGCGATTTAGGCCAGACCCCCGACGAGAAGAGGCGCTCCAGCCCGGCGACCGGCACGGAACTGCGCGGCGGGCTGGTGGCCCCGTCGGAGTCCCGCAAATCGGGGGCCTTGCCGCGAAGGCCCGCCAACGCCAGGTAAAGCAAGAGCCACATGCCCGCATGCACGGCGATCACAAACCAGCGGTTTCTTAAGGCTCGTTTTACAATGGGCGGCATCTTCCCTCACTCCCGCAAGACATAGCCGACGGCGCGCAGCCACACGTGCATCTCGTCCGTCTTGTCTGGCGACTGCTTCTGTATGATCAGCCGGTCAACGAATAGCGCGGGTTTGTCGGCCGCTGCCTCGGGCAAACCCGCCGCGTGAATTTCCTCCGCGCGCAGGGGCAGCGACTGGATGAACATGGCGACGTTCGTCGCCGAACCGGTTAATTCAACCTGCAAGGGTATTTCAGCCAGGCGCTCCGTGCCATTGGTGGGCGGGGCGTTGGTGAGCACCGGCGGCACCTCCAGAGATTGGATGGCGGCGACTTTGCATTGGAGCGCGGTCCGCAGCAGGCTCTCGGTGAGCGAGAGCGACGCCCAGAGCAGGACTGGTTGCTTCACACCGGCCGTATGCTCGGGGAAGCCGGCGAAGACGGCGGGGTCAACGGCGACCTGCCGTTGCTTGGCGAGGGTGCTCAGTTCATCCAACTGCCGGCTGCGCTCATTCTCGTAATCCACAAGCTGGAACTCCCGGTGCATCCGGGCGCGCACCGTCGGGCCGAGCTGCAGCCGGCTCGTGGCCTGCTTCTTGGCGTTCTCCAGGATGAGCAGGGCCGAGCGGGTTTCACTGAGTTGGTTGGTGATGTTCAGGAAATCAATGGCGTTAACGTTGGTCTGCTCCAGCGAGAGCGAGAGGTTGTGCCAGGCCTTTTGCAGCGGCCCGTTCAGGGTCGCGGCCTTGTGCGTCAGGGGCAGCATCACGAACAGGTAATAGGCCGCCAGGGCCAGCCCGATAAGCGGGATGAGGCCACGTCGCTGATATTCGCGGAAGGGAATCTTCACGGCGCTATGGGAGCGGGATTCTCTTCACCTTCCGGCGGCGCCGACGCCGGGCGCACCGCGCGTCTGAGAGTCGCCCGGGACGTTCCCCCAGGCAGCGGCCGCTTGATCAACAGCGGCTGCTGAAACGCCGTCTCCGCAAAATCCAGCGCGAGCACGAAGTCCCGGTCGGGAATAATGACCCGCGGGTCGGCCAGGTTCCGGCGCAAATCGTCGGAGAGCAAATCCACTTTCGAGAACAACTGCTGCTCCTTCAGTTCATCCACCAGTTGACGGCGCACCCGGCGGGCGCCGTCCGCGTCTTCCGGGATGCAAAGCTCGGCGATGAAGCCGGGCTTAGCGGGTGAGAGGTTGGTGGCGGTCGCCGAGGCCGCCGGGAAATCCGAGGAAACACTGCGAGACCGGCTGGCCGGCGCGGCAAACACGTTCGTCCGGGAAAGTCTATTGGTTGGAGAACCCCCGGGCGACTGACTGAAGTAGCTTTGCTGGTCAGCCAGCAGGACGTACCAGAAGCTGCGATTGCTGCGCGACTCCTGGAGGAGCGCGAGCGTTTTCAGGGTGTCGAGAGTGTTCTGTTGGCTGGCGAACAGCGGGCGGAACCCCTCGTATTCGGCGGCCAACTCAGCGGTCAGCAGCTCGTTGGCCTCCACGGCCTCCTGGCCGGCCTGAACTTTCACCAGCAAAGCTTGCTGGCGGCCGATCAGCGCCACCTGGTGCCAGGTGCCGAACGCAAAGATCAACAGGCAAATCACCGCCAGCCCGAAGCTGGCTATTTCCAGCCGTTGCATGTTCAGCCGCTTTCGCCAGGCGGCGCGGTAATCGTCGGGCAGCAGCGAGACCGGCTGCGCGCTGTAGCCGAGCGCCTGGAGCGCGGCGCCGAAAGCGACCTCGAACCGCCGCGATGGCGACACCGCGTCGGGCTGGGTGCCCTTGGGCCAGGGCTTCAAATTCAATCCCGCCTGCGCCTTCAGGTAGTCGAGCAAACCCGGCTGATCAAACCCGCCGCCGCTCCCGACCAGTTCAAAGGAGGCGGCGTCCGGCGCCAGGCCAGGGTTGTGTTCAAACCACTCGTTCAATTGCCGCTTCAGCTCCGCCACCCAGCCGTCCACCACGGCGGCAAAGTCCGGCGACGCCTCCGGCCCCGTCAGCAGATTAGTGGTGCGTTTCAAGGACTCCGCCGCTTCCTCGGAGGAGTTCTGGAGCCGCGCCAGGGAGCGCGTGAAGAAATCGCCCCCCATCTGGAAGCTGGTGGCAAACGCGCCCTGGCCCGCCAGCAAAACTACCACCACGGTTGTCTGGGCGCCCAGGTGCACTAAAATGGCGCGCGAGGACAGCGGACTGGTGGCGCGGTAGGCGGCAATCAGCGCGTTGGCTGTCGTGGTGACCTCGCACAGGTCTTCCTGCTCGATCCCCAGCCGCAAAATGCGTTCCCTAATCTCGCCTTCCTGCGAGAGGGTCACCCAGAACTGCTGCCGGTTCTTGGCGGCGGTTTCCGTGCGGACGAAGTCATAAACAATCCGGCTTTCGC
This sequence comes from Limisphaerales bacterium, assembly GCA_003152225.1. Lineage (GTDB taxonomy): Bacteria > Verrucomicrobiota > Verrucomicrobiia > Limisphaerales > UBA8199 > PALSA-1440. Next base: position 17,463 of record PLZQ01000125.1, read on the forward strand.
TGATGCCGCCCAGCTTGATGGTCTCGTCCTGGATCAGCTTCTCCACCTCGCTCTCCGGCGCGAGCGGCAGATCGATCACCTGGGATATGGACAGGTGCTGCGGCAGGATCAGGGCCAGCGGCGGCCGGCCCCATTCGTCCAGGCTGGTTTGCAGGTGCGCCTTGATCTCCTCCGCGAAGACCAGGCCCTCGGCCTGCAAGTCGATCAATTCTTCCTTGAGGATGCGCAGGCGCCCGAAGTCGCTTTCCGCCAGCAGCAGTTTGATGCAGCGGCTGCCGGCATCGAGTGCCAGCACCCGCCGCACCGGCGGTCGCATTCGATCAAGCTTCAACATGGCGAGCAGACGGCGTCCCGGAGAGCGATACCCAGCTCATTGCGCAACTGCCGGCGCATTGGTGCTGGACTGTTCGTCGTCGTAAACGAGGAATTCGCCCGTATCCTTCACGATCGTGGCCGTCACAAAAATCAAGAGGTAGCGCGGCGTGTCGGATTCCGTGCGGCGCCGGAACAGCGCGCCGAGAATTGGAATGTCCCCCAGTACCGGGACCGACTCGACATAGGTGGATTTCTCCCGCTCCAGCACCCCGCCCATCACCACGGTCTCGCCAGACTTGACGACGACGCGGGTGGAGAGTTCCTGGGTGCGGTAGGTCGGGAGGCTGATGTTGAAGGTGGAATTTGAACCCCCAGCAAAGCTGGAGGGTTGAGTGAGCGTGGCGTAGGTCACCAGTTGAACACTGGTATTCACTTTGGGGTTCAACGCCAACAGGATGCTCTTGCCGTCGCCGCTGACGCTCGCCAGCACGTTCAACTCGGCCCCGGCAGTGATCTTGGTAGGCTTGCCGCTGGGGATCCACGACGAGGCGGTGTAGTATTGTCCCACCGTGGTCGCCACGGAGTATTCCTCGTAGTAGTACTGAACCTGGCCGTCGCTGATGGTGGCGGGCCGGTTGTTGAGGACAGTCAGACGCGGGGCGCTTAGGGTCTGACTTTCACCGGTTTGCTCCAGCGCACTGATGGTGGCGCTCAAGTCCGAGCCGTGGATAATGTTGGTGAACACGTTCTGGATACCCAGGCCGACGGCTGGGGCGAAGCCCCCGGCGGGTGTTAATGCTTGAGGGAAATTCCCGCTGTTCAGCAGGCCCGCCCCCGCCCCCGCTCCCGTATAGTCCGTGGGGACGCCGGAGGCGGGCGCGCCGCCGCTCTGCCATAGCACCCCCAACTGCAGGAAGGCCGGCTTGGAGAGGGTGACAAACCGAGCCTCGATCAGCACCTGCTGGATCGGGCGGTCGAACTCCTTGATGATCCTTTCCATCACATCGAGTTGCTCAGGCGTCCCCCGAGCAACCACCACGTTGCGCTCGAAATCAATGAAATACTTGGAGCCGGTGAAGAGGTTCGTGATCGCTCGCTCCAGTGCTGGCAGAGCCGGGGCCTCGTCGTTGACGAACTTATTGAACTTCTGAACTTCGTTGACGGTAACGTTAGGGCCAGCGGTGGTCGTTGTCTTAGTCGCGTCCGGCATGCCGAATTCAGCCGGCAGCACGAAGCCCTTGCGCAACCGGTAGAAGCGGGTCTCCTCCATCAGTTTCTTAGGGTCTTTCGCATCCACCACCCAGACCAGTTGGTCGCCGACCTGGAACTGCAAATCATAATTGCGGCCGACGTACCGCAGGAACTCGCCCAGTTTCACTTTGTCCAGGTTCACACTCAGCACCTGCTTCAAGGCCGGCAGTGATTTGTCTGCCACGATGTTCACTCCCGCAGTTTGGCTGAGGTTAATGAGCATCGTCTCAAGCGGAACGTTATCCAGGTGGACGGTCACCTCCTTCTCCAGCACCTTCACCATGTGGCCCTTTTCGCTTTCAAAATCGAACAGTGGGCCCTTCTCACGAATCGTCTTGCCGTAGCTTTCAGGTATCCAGGGGGCCTTCTCAATGCGGTCCACGGCGTCCCGGATGTCCTTGGACGCCGACAAACCGCGGTCCTTATTCTCGGTCAGCAGGCTCTTGATCGTGGGATCAAACGCCGAGTTCTTTGCGTCGATGGTTCTGATTTCATTTTCCATCGCCTGCTCGCGTCTTTGCTGCCCGGTTTGCACCACCCAAGTGTAGATGCGTTCCACCATCGGGTTTTTCGGCGCCATGTCGTGCAAGGCTGTGGCCTTCGTTTGCGCCTCTTCCCAACGCCCCTTGTTGGCCAGGTCCATGATCTCCCGGATCTCCGGATCGTAGCTCTTGTTGTATTTGACCGGGGCCGGACTGGAACCATCGGGCCGGGAATGTTGGCAGGCGGTGAAGGAAAACAGCAGCAGCATAACTGCCGCCGCTGCTTTCGACGTAGCACTCAGCCGGATTCGTGAAAGCATGGGACTTAATGGACGATTTATCATGCCATTTAATTCATGTGGCGCCCCAATTTGCAACTGTTTTTTCCACTCATCTCTCCTTAAAACGCCGCATGGTCGCGCGTTTGAGCTCGCGGTCCGCCTCGCGTTGCTTCAGATCCTCTCGCTTGTCATACTCGGCTTTGCCTTTACCCACCGCCAGCGCCACCTTGACTTTCCCGTTCTTCCAATAAAAGGCCAGTGGCATCAGCGCGTTGCCTTTGACCGCCGCGAGACCGAACAGCTTCCGGATTTCCGACTTGTGCAGCAGCAGTTTCCGCGGGGCTTTGGGCTGGTGATTCTGCAGATTCCCGTGCGAATACTCGTCGATGTGGGCATTGTACAGATGGACCTCGTTATTCTCCACCTTGGCAAAGGCATCGCTGATCTGGCCTTTCCCGGCGCGCAAAGCCTTCACCTCGGTGCCGTGCAGCACAATGCCCGCCTCGAAGGTGTCGAGAATGTGGTAATCCCGCCGCGCCTTGGGATTGGTCAGAATGTCCGCCATAAAACCGATTCGGTGGGGGCCACGAGCCCAAACCATGCCGCCGCCAAGCCAGACCATTAATCGGCCGTAATCCCTCCCTGGCGCTTTTCCGCTGCGCCGCAGCCGCGGCCCGCTATTGCTTCTTGCGCTTCTTCGCCGTCGGCCGGGTCAATTCCTCCAACTCCGGCATCTCGAACCCCATCTTGTCTTCGACAATCTCGAGCAGCGCGATGTCCGCCGCCCCCAGGTTGCCCGTTTCCGCCACCAAAGGCCGACTCAGCTTGCCTCCACCCGAAGTGAGCTGGCGGACGCGGCGTGAAATCAAGTTGACCAGAACGTTGGGGTTACCAACCTTCTCCAGTGCTTTTTTTGTAAGTTCGGCGTTCAAAGCTTAGGTCTTTAGAATCGAGCGGGGTACAGTAACTGCTCCGCCCCCGAACGCAATATAAATATTCTAAATGCGGAAATCGTTCAGTAAAGGCGGTAGGGCGCGTCACTCCGTGCGCGCCGTCGTACCCCGCGGCTACCCGGCGCGCACGGAGTGACGCGCCCTAACCGCCTCCACTGACCCCTTACTGAATGCGCTTGCGCCCAAAAACCCATTTCCCTACAACACCCGGGCATGTCTGTCGCAATCAAGCTCGCGAGCCCGCGCTCGCCCAGCCCGTTTTCCCTGCGGGACTTCCTGGCCACCCGCACCACGGCGGTTAATCGCACCCTGGATCAGCTCCTGCCCGCCGCCACCACCAAACCGGCCACCATCCACCGCGCCATGCGCTACTCGCTCTTCGCGGGTGGCAAACGCATCCGCCCGGCGCTCTGCCTGGCCGCCGCCGCCGCCTGCGGGGGCAATGAATCAGACGCCCTGCCGCTTGCCTGCGCCATCGAGTGCATCCACACCTATTCGCTCGTCCACGACGACCTCCCGGCCATGGACGACGACGATTACCGGCGCGGCAAGCTCACCAATCACAAAGTCTTCGGTGAGGGCATCGCGGTCCTCGCCGGCGACGCCCTGTTGACCCAGGCATTCGAAATCGCCGCGCTCAGCCGAAGCTGGCCCCGCTATTCGCACCAGGCCATCGTCCTGGAACTGGCCCGCGCCGCGGGCTCGCTGCAATTGATCGCCGGACAGGTCGCGGATTTGGAAGGCGAAGGCAAGCGCATCTCCGCCCGGCAACTCCGTTACATCCACGAGCGCAAGACCTCAGCCCTGCTTTGCTGCTCCGTACGCCTCGGCGGGATGAGCGCCAACTGCACGCCGGCCCAGCTTAAGGCGCTGACGGACTTCGGCTACCACGTGGGACTGGCGTTCCAAGTCATCGACGACATCCTCGACGTGACCCAGACCAGCGAGAAACTCGGCAAAACCGCCGGCAAAGACACGAAAGCTCAAAAGGCCACGTACCCCTCCATCGTGGGACTCGAACGCTCCCGCAAGATCGCCGAGCAACTCACCGAGCGCGCCTTCGCCTCGCTCAAGGGTTTCCGCGGAAAAGCCGTGGCGCTGGAAGCATTGGCGGAATATCTCCTGCGGCGCGACCGCTAACAGGTTGTTCCGAAACGCGCCCGGGGAGGGCACCGGGCCTACAAACATATCGAATTCCCAATGATCCTGTAGGCCGCGTGCCCTCACGCGGCGTTCCGGGGGTCTTCCAATAGCCGGCTAACTTCCGGAGGACTGGCCGCCGTAATAGGCGTCGATCTTCTCCCCGACGTCCTTGTAGCCGACATCGGCGGCGTAGATGATCTTGAACTGCGCGATGGCGTCCTCTCGTTTGTCCATCTTCTCATAGACGCAGCCCAGCAAGTAGATCAGCTCCTTCTTTTCGTCGTCGAAGAGCACCTTCTCCTTGATCGCATCCTGGAACGTCGAGGCGGCCAGGTCGTTGATGCCGCGCCGGGCGAAGCACTGGCCGAGGTAGCACAGCGCCTGCGTGCGCCGGTGGGGGCTGCCCTGCGCCTTCTGAAACTCTTTCATGGCCTCGGTGATCTTGCCCATCTGGAAATAGAGCTGCCCCAGCTCGAACCGGATCTGCAGGTCCGTCGGGAAATGCTCGACACGTCTCTGGCACTCCGCCAGTTGGTAGGCCTGCTTATCGGCCTGCAGCTTCGCCAGTTTGTCCGCGTAGTCCGGCGCGTTCGGGTCCAGCAACGAGGCCTGGTGATCGAACTTCCGCGCCATGGTATCCGAAATGTTCTTATCCAGCGACGCATCTCCGCCGACCTCAGTCGATTTGATTTGATCGTAGTAGCTCAGCGCCTTGTCGAACTGCTGCTTCTGCGTGTATAGCTCCGCCAGCGAACGCAACAGCTTCAGGTTCTTAGGCTCGGTCTTGAGCCGCGTCTCGTATTCGTTAATCAGCTTCTCGGCGATATCCTCCGTCTTGACCTGCCGATTCTGCTGCTCCAGCGAAACCGCCTCATCCTTATCCTTCAGGATGTCGCGGTAGGAGCCGGTTCCGTCCGCCAGCGCTTCGTAGCCGCCCTCGTCCAGCGTCTTGCGCGCGGACAGGTCTTTGAGCGCCTGGCCCAGCTCCTGGTCGGTGGGATAGGAGCGGTAAAGGTCGGCCAGGATCTTCTCTGCCCGCCCCACCTCGCCGCAGTCCGCCAGCGCATTGGCAAACTTGATGGCCACGTCCCGGTCCTTGGGCGAACTAGCGGCCAGGATCTCCAGCGAGAGGACTGCTGTCTTGGGCAGTTCCAGGGCTGTGGCGGCTTCCACCACCAGCTTGTGCGCGCCGGAGCTGTGTGGATCGCCATTGAGGATTTCCTCGGCAATCCGTAGCGCTTCGGCTGGGTCTTTGCTCAAGGCCATACGGCCTTTGGCAATCATCGGCGACGAACCCACGTTGCCCCAAGCCTTCTTGAAAAAGCCGCCGCCGGTGCCGGCCTTTAGCAGTTGGGCGGTTCGCAACGCCTTGCGGCATTCAAACACAGCGGGTTCCTTTGCCAGGATCTGGTTGAAGAGATCGATGGCGTAACCAAAGTTGTCGCGCTGCAAGGCTTGACTGCCTTTGGTGAAGAGCATGCGCAAGTCGCGCGGAAGGTCGTTCAGACTCTTTTCTGCCATAACCGAGTCTTGTCACATCTGGCCGAACGAATCCAGCGGAAATCGTAATGCCTCAGTCGTCGCGGGAAGAGGTAGGGCGAGCAGCCCTCTGCGCGCCGAAACGACGTGCTGGGTGAGCCGCGGCGTGCAGAGGACTGGCCGCCCTACCCTCCATGACTGACCCATTACCGGAAATCAGCACCCGCGTCCTCCGCGAGGCAAGGCTCCAGCAACGCACAAATGCGCCAACAAAGTTTGTAACGAACAGGCGCGCCCGGCGTCTAACCTCTGTGCGCGAATTGGCCCGCCAATCCGAACAGGTAACGCTCCAGGATGCGAAGCGAATCTCGGCTTCGTGCCGCCCCGCGCCTGCCGGAACCGAACCCTGGTGCCACCGGACCCGGTCCGAAGCGCCTCCCAAGTAAAGCGCTTCGTACACCATCACTCCATGCTCACTCCATGCTGACTCCATGCTCACTCCAGGCTATCAACGCCTGAGTAACACCAGAAACGGGATAGAGTCTGACGCAATCAGCAGGGAACTGCTCCGCGCTCTGTCACCTCGCATCACCAACCCATCCCTGCCCGGTCCATCACGTTTCACGCTTCACGTTTCACCCCTCCCGCCTTGAGCCTCGCCAGTAGCCCCGAGAACCTCCGCTCCGCCCGATTATTCCGCACCGCCGTAGCCAGCGCCTTCTTCTGCCCCACCAACATCACCAACCGCTTTCCGCGCGTCACGCCGGTATAGATCAGGTTCCGCTGCAACAGCAGATAATGCTGCATCGCCAGCGGGATGACCACCGCCGGGAACTCCGAGCCCTGCGACTTGTGAATGGTAATCGCGTAGGCCAGCGCCAGCTCGTCCAACTCTCCATACTCATACACGACCTCGCGCGGACTGAAATTCACCGTGACCTCCCGTTCGAGTGGATCAATCTTCACAATCTGCCCGATGTCCCCGTTGAACACCTCTTTGTCATAGTCGTTCTCAGTCTGCATGACCTTGTCGCGGACGCGGAACTGCCAGCCAAACTTCTCGACGAACGGCTCGTCGGCCCGGGTGGGATTCAATTCCGTCTGCAAGCGCGCGTTCAACTCGCGGATGCCGAGCGACCCGCGATTCATCGGGCCGAGCACCTGGATGTCGCGAATGGGATCGAGCTTGAACTTGTTCGGAATACCGCGCTTCACCAGATCAACCAGGGTGTCGGTGATTCGCTCCGGCTCCTCGCGTTCCACGAAATAGAAATCCTGCTCGGCATCCTTGGCCGGCAGTTCGGGCAACTGCCCCTGGTTGATCTGGTGCGCGCTCGTGATGATCCGGCTGTTGGCCGCCTGCCGGAACACCTCCGTCAGCCGCACCACCGGCACGATGCCGCTCTCGATCAAGTCCCGTAACACCAGCCCCGGCCCCACCGACGGCAACTGGTCCACATCGCCTACCAACAGCAGGCTGCCCTGCGCGGGCAACGCGCGCAGCAAATGGCTCATCAGCGGCACATCGACCATCGAAGTCTCATCCACCACCAGGAGATCGCAATCCAAAGGCCGGCTCTCGTTGCGCGCAAACGCACCCGCGGCGTGCTGGACTTCCAGCAGACGGTGGATCGTCCTGGCTTCGAGGCCGGTCGCTTCGGAAAGCCGTTTGGCCGCGCGCCCGGTCGGGGCGCACAACTGGCAGCGCACCTTCTTGGCGCATAGTATGAGCAGGATGGCGTTGACCAGCGTCGTCTTCCCCACCCCCGGTCCGCCGGTGATGATGAGCACGCGCCTGGTCAAGGCCTGCTTCAGGGCCTCCCGCTGACTCGGCGCCAGCTCCTTCCCGGTCTTCTGCTCGCACCAGGCCACGGCCTTCTCGAACTCAATCTGTGGATAACCGGCCGGCGAGGCGCACAGTTGCCCGATGCGCTGCGCGATAGTCTCCTCCGCCCGCTTGAGCGCCGGCAGGAAAGCCAATTCCTGCCCGCCGATGTTTTCGAGAACCAACTGTTGGCTGGCCAGCGTACGTTCCAGCGCCGCCGCGACGATCTTCTCCTCCACCCCCAGCAGCTTGCCCGCTTCCTCCTTCAGCAGCTCCAGCGGCAAGGCGCAATGCCCGTCGCCGGTCGCCTCCAGCAGCACGTGATCCAGGCCAGCGCAGGCGCGCAGGATCGAGTCATGCGGGATGCCGATCTTCTGCGCGATCTGGTCCGCCGTGGCAAACCCGATCCCGTGGATGTCCCGGGCCAGCGTGTAAGGATCGGCCCGGACCCGCTCGATGGCGTTCTCGCCGTAAGTCTTGTAGATGCGCACCGCCCGGCTCGTGCTGACTCCTTGCGAGTGGAGGAACACCATGATGTCGCGAATGACCCGCTGCTCGGCCCAGGCCGCCTTGATCCGGCGCCGCCGCTCCGGGCCGATGCCCTCCACCTCCTCCAACCGCGCGGAGTAGTTCTCGATGATGTCGAAAATCTTCTCCCCGAACTTGTGCACCAGCTTCCTGGCGTAGATCGGCCCGATGCCCTTGACCATCCCGCCGCCCAAATACTTCTGGATGCCCTCCTTTGTGGTGGGAGCCGCGCTGCTGAGCAGCTCCGCGTGGAACTGGAGCCCGAAATCCCGGTCGCGCACCCATCGCCCTTCCGCCGTCACCCATTCGCCCGGGCTAACGGACGGCAGCGAACCGACCACCGTGACCTCGTCGCGATGCCCCGTGGCCTTGACCTTGAGCACCGCAAAGCCGTTCTCCTCGTTGAAGAAGGTGACCCGCTCAATCAGGCCGGACAGACTCTCGGGCGGCGCGGGCGGCGGCAGTTGCAATCAGATGCCTTTGCCGGCCGAGAACACCTTCCCCACGAACTTCCCCACGCCGTAGTAATCCTGCGTATCGGGCGTAAACACCATCGGATTGAGCTTCTTGACGTCAATGGCCCCGCAGTTGCCGATGATGCTCTCGTCTGCCTTGGCGTCAATGACCTCGCCCACGAACAGCGTATGCAGGCCCAGGTCGGCCTTGTGCACCAGCTTGCATTCCATCACAAGCAGAAACTCCTTCACATACGGCGCGTCCACGAGCTTGCTCTTGACTGGCGTCAGCTTGGTCGCCGCGAACTTCTCCGCAGTCTTCCCCGTAACCAGGCCGAAGTAATCGACCTCCTTGACATGCTTCTCCGACGGGATGCTGATCGTGAACGCATGCCGCTCCAGGATATTGTTGTGGGAGTGCGTCACTTTACGCAACGAAACCGACACGCACGGCGGCTGGGAACAGCAAATGCCGCCCCACGCGGCGGTCATCACGTTCGGCGTGCCGTTCTTGTTGTAGGTGCCCACCACGAGCACCGGCGCCGGGTATATCAGAGGCTTAGCCCCAAGTGATTTCATCATAGCGACGGCGACTCTACCGGGTCCCGCTCAGGGTTCCAAGCCCGGAAAAGCCGTCGAAAAATGCGATCCCCTTTGATGCGCCATCCAGGCAGCGCCGTCAAACCTCGCCGCAGGCTCGGTGAAGCCGCCCCAATCCGACTATGCCCGAAGCGGGGTTCCTCGCTGTACTCGGTGGAATACAATGCTGGCGTGTGGTGCCAGCTCCGTTAGGAGCGCCATGTCTATAGCTGAAGCCCTCCTTGATTGAAACAAGCTCCGTCAG
>PLZQ01000068.1 GCA_003152225.1 Limisphaerales bacterium
TTCAGCGGGCCACCATCTACGCGGCGCAACGCTCATCGTACAATTCACCGTTACAGACGAGCTCAGACTGCCCGATCTGCTGGCCCAGATGTTCTGAATTCAACTCCCCGGCGGGTGGGCCTCTGGCCTGTGCACCCACCGGAAAGAGGCTAACAGGTTTTTCCAACTCGGACCCTGGGATGTTTCGTGAATCCACGCTGGCCAAAGCCAGTACGAGTCCCGGCCCAATGCTCGCTATAACGGGGCTACCGCTCCCTGNNGCAGCCCTGCCAGCTCATTGCGCAGAAACACACGCCAGCCCGGGCCACGACGCAGCCGACGCGGAACCATGTACTTGGCCACAGTCGCCTCCGAAACCTTCAGCCCCAGCTTGCGCAGTTCACCGTGAATTCGAGGTGCACCCCAGAGGCAGTTGGATCGACTCATCTCTTGGATCAAACTCACCAACTCGGCATCGAGCGGCGGCCGTCCCGGCTTGCGTTTGCCTCTGCCCCTTCGCCAGCACTGCCAAATCCCCTCCCGTCGCCAGCGCAATACCGTCGCCGGTTTGGCGACAACGAGGGACTTGGGCCAGCGATCCCAGACGGTGGACAGTAAAATCCAAAAGAATCGATCCGCACCGCCGAACTGAGGCTTGCGTCCCGATCGTTGCATGACCATCACCTGGTGCGAGAGCGCCAGATGCTCAAATACCAGATCTAAACGAGACCGTAGTGCCGAGGTCAAGGGTGCCAGGACTTTGCTGACCGACGAGATCATCTTTGGTCAACAATCTGTCGCCGACCTGCTGGAAACTCAACAGATCCCATGCGGATGGAATTTCTGGTAGGGACAGCCCATAGATTTGCATGCAGGTCCTCCCGCCGTCTTTGTGTCCCATCCATGATGCCAGAGTAGGAATATCAACCCCGGCCTCGATGCATCGGGTGGCGAAGATGTGTCGGATATCATGGTGGGAGAGGTGAGCGAGCTTCATGTGCTTGCACGCCGCGGTTAAAACCGTCTGCAGGCTCTTCGTGGGGAATAGCCGGTCCTTGGCTCCGCCCGGGATCTCCTTCTCGATGCGGCCAATTAGCTCCAGCAGATCCGGAAACAGGGGGAGCGTGTACGTTCCATACTTCGCCTTCCTCACGAATAGAACTCCCTGATCTCGGTGGACATCTTCCCGCAGGACGTGACCGGCGCTGTCGATACGCATGCCAGAAAACAGCAGGCCATCGAAGAGGTAGCCGCCCAGAGTCCCCCGCAGCGTGCACCGGTGGTAGATCTCATCCCGCAGCTGGGATACCTGGGCAGGCTCAGGTAGCTCCAGCGTCATCCGCTTGTAGTCGTAGTCCACGCTGACAAACTTGAGCCCGTGCAGCGCCTCGTCGACCTGCTCCCGGGGCAGCACCCGGTCCTTTACGGCTAGGGCCAGCATCTCCCTCAACACGGTGACGGCGCCATTGGTCCTCGTAGCGCTGTATTTCTCGCGGTGAGCGACCAGCCAGGCTCCAAGCCGCTTCTCGGTCACCCCTACCAGCTTGAAGCGGTCCCAGTCGGGCCACGTCTTCCGGATCGCATCCAGCAGTTCCAGCTTGTAGTCGATGGTTGAACCACCGATGGCCTTTTTGACTTTCTCCCCGTCCAGCCAGACGCGCCACGGCTCCACCACACCGCCCCAGGTGCCCGAGGCCAGCGCTGGTGGCACCTCCAGCTCGAGCATCCGGCGGCGCATCCTCTCCCGGGCATCGTTGAAGCTCCTGGTGCGCAGGGCTTCGCGGATTTGTTTTTGACCTTGCGGTTTAACCCTGATGTAATAGAATCCGTTCAACGTGAAGAGATTCGGAATCTTGGTCGCTTGCCACGCCTGTTTTTGCATGGGCAGGACGGTAGCCGGTTCCCGCTCACTAGTCAATCGTGGTTCAATAGATTTTACGCTAACTTGCGTAAGTCGTTGATATTACATAGTGGAGAGATGGCCGAGTGGCTGANNCGAATCCCCCTCTCTCCGCCATTCCCCGTCATTTTCTTTAATAACTCCAGCCAGCGCTTCCAGCCGGTTTCGCGGGCGTGTCGATTGGCAGCGATTGCGTCCGGCGCCTCGCCAGCGCGCATAAACCCGTGGCCGGCGCCCTCACAGGTCTTTGGCTCATAGGTCTTCCCGACCTTCTTCATCAGCTCGGCCGTCTGGCGAACGGTTGCCGTGACCCGCGCATCGTTGCCGGCGTAGAAACCATAGACCGGACAGGGGATGCGGGCCAGGTCCGGCTCGGTTTCCGGGGCGGTGCCGTAAAAGACGAAGGCTGCCTTCAGGCGCTTATCATTTGTGGCGAAGCGGAAGGTCTGACTGCCGCCCCAGCAAAAGCCGGCCACCGCCAGTTTGCCATTGGCGGCCGGCAACTGAGTCACGTAATTGGCTGCGGCATTCGAGTCAGCGGTAATCTGTTCGGGCGGAAGGGAGGCAATGGCTTTGCGCACGGCATCAACACCGCCGAGTTCAGCCGTGGCGCCGCCGCCTGGAGCCGCGCCGGAGAGCAGGTCGGGCGCGATGGCGATGTAGCCAGCTTCGGCCAGTCGGTCGGCAACCTCCCGAACCCAGTCGGTGAGGCCGAAGATTTCGTGGATGAGAAGAACTGCCGTGGCTTTGTCTTTTACTTCGGGATACGCCACGAAGCAATTGATCTCCCGCTGGTCATGTTTGACCTTCACCCACTCAAGGTGGCGCGGGGATCTTTCAAGACGGGCCTTGGCCCAATCCTGGGCCGAGGCAGTGGCTGCTGGCAACAGGGCGGCCAGGGCAAGCGCAAGTGAAGGATTCATCAGTTCTCTGTACGTATTGGAGAATATAACCGAATTCTACCCTTTGAAAAACCGGGGTGACTTGAAGACACGGCACTTTCTATAACTGGCGGGTTGCCGGCTGACGGCTTACCAGGGTCGGTAACACCCTATCAACGCAGTATCATGCGTGTTCTCGGGATCGATCAGGGAATCCCTGGCGGACGTTGGCACCCCTTTAGACTGTCGTTGCTGGCGGAGTAGATCGCTCACGCCACGACCAGGATGAATCGACGCGGCCCGTCCAGTCCGCCGGCTTGCATTCGGTGAATAATGGGCGAAGTAAAGAGACGCATGAAGCTGATAGTCTTTCGCCACCTTTGGGGCGTCATCGGCGAGTGGGAAGACCTCTTCCCGAAGTTCAAGCGGGCTGGCTATCAGGGGATTGAGAGCCAGATGCCGCCGCCCGAGGATCGGAAACGGTTTCGCGCTCTACTTCGGAAGCATAGTCTGGAGTTCATCCCGCAGGTATTCTCACGCGGCAAAACCGTCGCGGACCACCTTGAATCGCTGCTTGAACAAGTTAACACCGCCAAGACGTTTTCGCCCCGCTTTATCAACGCCCACAGCGGGCAGGACGCCTTTTCTGAGGATCAGAGCATTCGCTTCTTCGAGGGCGCGCTCCAACTCGAAGCCAAGGACGGCGTCGCCATCGCCCACGAAACGCACCGGGGCCGGATACTCTTTAATCCCTGGAGCACCAGCCGGCTTCTGACGCGCTTTCCGGACCTGAAACTGTGCTGCGATTTCAGCCACTGGGTCTGCGTTTGCGAGCGCTTGATCGAAGATCAGATCGGCATCATCCGCCAATGCGCCGACCGCTGCCTGCACGTGCATGCGCGCGTGGGCTACGAGCAGGGGCCCCAGGTGCCTGACCCGCGCGCCCCGGAATACCAGCGGCACTTGGAAGCGCACGAAACCTGGTGGCGCCTGGTTTGGGAGGCGCAGGCGAAGCGCGGCTTCCGGGTCTCCACGCTCACGCCTGAATTCGGTCCCCCGGATTACCTGCACACGCTGCCCTACACCCGCGTGCCGGTAAGCAACCTGGAGGAAATCTGCGACTGGCAGGCGCAGCGCCAGGCAGAGAACTTTGCCCGTCACCGCACGAAGAAACGGCAGACTAGCGCCTGACTTTGGCTCTGTTAGCGCTGAATCCGCGCCGAGCCGCCTTTGGCAAAGGCGCGCACCTGCTCCAGGGTCGCCATGGTGGTGTCGCCGGGGAACGTGGTCAGCAGCGCGCCGTGCGCCCAGCCCAGCTTGACCGCTTCCGCCGGGTCTTCTCCGGCGAGCAGGCCGTAGAAGAAGCCCGCCGCGTAGCCGTCGCCGCCGCCGACGCGATCGAGCACGTCGAGTTCGCAGGTGGGCGCCATGACGGTCTCGCCATTGATCCAGGCCACGGCGCTCCAACTGTGCTGGTTGGTGGAGTGCACCTCGCGGAGCGTGGTGGCGACAATCTTGATCTGGGGATGTTTCTTGGCGACTTTGCCGATCATCCCGAAGAAGGCGCTGGGGTCCATCTTGGATTTGGCGGCAACCTCCGGCCCCGGGATGCCAAGCCCCAACTGAAGGTCTTCCTCGTTCCCGACGAGCACATCGACATTCTTCACAATGCGATCGAGGACGGCTACCGCGCGTTCATGGCCGCCCGAGATGTTCCAGAGCTTGGCCCGGTAATTGAGGTCGAAAGAGACCACCGCGCCGGCAGCTTTGGCGGCCTTCATGCCTTCGATGATGACTTCTGCCGTCGTGGGTGAAAGGGCCGCGAAGATGCCGCCGCTATGAAACCACCGGACGCCACCGGCGAAAATGGCCTTCCAATCGAAGTCGCCCGGCTTGAGCAGGGCGCCGGCCTCGTTGCAGCGATTGTAGAAGACCACGGGCGCGCGCACGCCCTGGCCGCGGTCGCTATAGACGGTGGCCATGTTGGGGCCGTTAACGCCGTCGTGCTTGAAGTTCTTGTAGAAGGGCTTGACCCCCATAGCCCGCACCCGTTCAGCGATCAGGTCGCCGATAGGGTAATCCACCATCGCTGTGGCGATGCCGGTCTGTAGGCGGAAGCAGTCCGCCAGGTTGGCCGCGACGTTAAACTCGCCGCCGCTGACGTGGATTTGGCACTGGGTGGCTTTGCGGAACGGGATGATGCCCGGGTCAAGGCGATGGACCAGAGCGCCAAGGGACACCAGGTCCAGCGCTCCACTCTTAGCTATTTTTAAAGGAAGCTTCATGATGTTTCTATTTCGGAATGATGTGCACAGGCAGGCTGGTTTGTCTGCCAAAAAGTGGACGACTGATTGCAAATCAACAGGCCTTTGTTTTAGGCTGTCACTGATTTATCCGAGGGCAGAAAGAGGATTGATTGGGGGGGCACCGGAGAGGGCGAGGAGCGGGCGAGCGTGGTGCCCGTGGTTCTTCATTCATCCTTCATCCTTCGAGCCATCGCTGCCCGGCTGCGGAGCGAAACGACCCTGCCGATCAAGTGGATTGCGGCGCGGGGCGCGGCATGTTTTCTTCCCCTCTGCCGCTTCGCCAAGCCAGGCCGGCTCGGCAGCGGCTGCCCGGCGTTTCGTGTTTCATTCATCATTCCATCGTAGAGTCCCCTGACAAATACACCTCGATCATCCGGACTCACGCCTCCCACCGCGCTGAATTTATCAAGCAGCGCGCGAAAGCTGGAGGCGATGTGCAGCGCTATTTCCTCAAGCCTTCGGGCCGTGGCTGGGCTCGCCTCCGCCAGCAGTAATCGGTCCCGATACACGCACCGGATTCCGGTTGCCGACTCGATCGCCCATTTCACCGAGTTGGCCACCTCGAATTCATTGGGGCCGAACGCGTAAATCGGCCTAGCCGTGGCTGAAGGTTTGAAACTGCCGCTAAACAGATCCGGGGTCTCTGCCGGCTCCGGTGCGCAGAAGTCGAACCGCGCTTTGAGCCGGCGGATTTTCCTCTGAGCCGAAGTCTTCTCGCCGTCGATTCCCCGCTCGGCCAGCGCCAACAGTTTCTTGAGCAAGGCTCGTGCCTTGGAGTTGGCTGGCTTCAGATTCGTTTTCATGCTCCCACTGTGCAGTTCAGCGTCACGAGGGGCAACCGGGAAGACGGCCTTTTCAACGGCCACTTCGTGAAGGGCGCCCACCGAGACCTGGGCTTATGCCGTGAGTAGCGTCACTGCACGAGTTTGAGCCGGTAGAATTGTTGCAAGACGTTGGTCGCTTGCGTGTCGGTGAACTGCCAGGCGCCGCTGGCGCCGAGGGTGTTGGTGGCGACAGGCTGCCAGTCTCCAAAGGGAACGAAACTGGCCGTCGCTTCCAAAATGTAGGTGTGGTCGGGCGCCCCGGTGAGCTGCAGAGTGAAGCTGCCGACGGGATTTGCAGCTATGCTGATAATGGTCGGCGTGGGACTGACGAGCCGATCGAGGGCGATGTTAACGATCTGAGAATTGGTGCCGCCAAAGCCGTCGTCAATGATGCAAACGAACTGGTCGTCAACATCGCTGGCATTGAAATAAGCCAGTATGCCCGCGTTGTTGGTGAGGGTCACGCCGTTGGTACTGACGCTAAAAGCGGCCAGGGAAATGATGTCACCGTCCACATCTGTCCAGTTGGTCGCAAGGTCGGCAATCGCAATCTCCAACGAACTGCCGGCCAGACGTCTGTAGAATACGGGGGCTGCGACGGGCGGATGATTCGTGACGATTTGCAGCAGCGTGGTGGTGGACGGCAGCACATTCGCGTCGCCGGAATAAGCCGCCACGATGAGGTTGGTGCCGCGCGGGAGCGACAGGAGGTTGGTGCTGGTGGCCTGGCCGGCGATGAGCAGTTCCGTGTCAAATGCCGCGCCGTTCATCAGGAATTGAATCGTGCCGGTGGCGTTGGTCGGCGTGACGGCGGCGGTGAAATTCAGCGTGTCCTGGTAGCCGGAGGGATTAGCGGACGAGTTCAGCGTGAGGATCGGGACCATTAAATCCACCATCAACGTGGCGACGGTGCTGGTGGTGGAGCCGCCGGACGCGCTGACCACAACCGCATAGCTTCCTGCCTGGCTGGTGCTGAGGGAAACCAGTGTCAACGTGCTATTGGTCTGGTCGGTCAGGACCGTGCCGTTAAAAAGCCATTGATAAGCGAGCGGGGTGCAGGCGGTCGCGGCCACATTGAAACTGGCGTCGGTGCCGGCAAGATTCGTCCGGCTTTGCGGCGGGCTCAGAATCAAGGGCGGCATTTGATCCTGGACGACAATCGTATTCGTCGAATACGCGGTGTTGCCATAGACGTCTGCGACGCTGATGACCACCAGGTTGGTTCCCATCAATAGGACCGCGCCGGCGGTCGGGCTTTGAGAAACCGTCAACGCGCCGGACAGGTCACTGGCGAGGATGTAATTGGTTCCGGTTACGTCCAGCATCGCAGCGCCGCAGCTTGCATCGGCCGTCAGAACCAGATTGGTGAAGCTCCACAAGATGGCCGGCGGCGTGGTGTCGAGCACGATGACGGTGCGCACGGCCGTGTTCGTATTCCCGCTGCCGTCGTCGGCGGTGTAAACCAGCGTGTTGGTTCCAACCGCGCCGGTATTAACCGTGCCGGTGACGACCACAGGGACCGAACCCGCGCAAGTATCGATGGCCGCCGCGCCGGGATCGGTAATCGCCTGACCCAACTCGGCGAACAGCGGATTGCTGCCATTCAAGGTGATGACCGGCGGCGTTTGGTCGAGGACCACCACGATGTTGGTCGAAAAAGCGGCGTTGCTGGAAGCATCCTCGACCGTAATGACCACGGTATTGGTTCCCGGCAGCAAAGGCGCATGGTTGGTCGGGCTTTGCGAAATGGTCAGCGTGCCAGACAGGTCGGTGGCGAGTATGTAATTGGTCCCCGTCACGTCCGGCATCCCCGCGCTGCAGTTCGCATCGGCAGTCAGAACCAGATTGGTGAAGCTCCACAATAGAGTCGGCGGTGTGGTGTCGCGCACGACGACGGTGCGCATAGCGGTGTTGGTGTTGCCGCTGCCATCGCCGGCGATGTAAACCAGCGTGTTCGTTCCAACCCCGCTGGTATTGACGATGCCATTGGCGACCACGGGAACCGCGCCCGCGCAAGTGTCATTGGCCGTAGCGCCGGGATCGGTGAAAGCGGTGCCCAGCTCGACGTAAACCAGATTGCTGCCGTTGAGCGTGACGACCGGCGGCAGCGTGTCGTGGACGGTCAACACGACGTTGCTCTCCGCGCTGCCATAAAGGTTGGCGACGACGAGTGTAACCGTGTGATTCGGCAGATGGACGTTGGTCAGCGACAGACTGGTGGTGGCCGGGCCGGTGACGGGCGTGCCGTCCAGGCTCCATTGGTAACTTAACGGCGCCGTGCCGGAAACGGTGGCGTTGAACGTGACGTCGCCGCCGCACTCAATGGTCTGGTTGGTCAGCGAACCAGTGATCGCCGGCGGAAGCACCACCGTCAAGGTGGCGGCGCTGCTGGTGCCGGCGCCAAAGTCATTAGTGACCAACAGGGTATAACTGCCACTGCTGGTCGTCGTGACGGCGGTGAGCGTCAGGCTGCTGGTGGTTGCGCCGGAAACTCCCACCCCGTCGGAAAGGTTCGCGCCGTTCTTGCGCCATTGATAAGCGAGCGGCGTCGAACCGCTGACCGTCGCGCTGAAGTTGGCGTTGCCGCCGGACAGAATTGTCAGGTTGGCTGGCTGCGTGGAAAAGGCAGGCGCCGAACCGACGCTGAGCACGGCGACGCCGCTGGTCACGGAACCGAAGCCGTTGGTCGCAATTATCTGGTAATTCCCGCTGTTGTTGGCCGTGGCTGCCGTGATGGATAATACGTTACTCGTGGTGCCGGAGACGTTGCCGCCGGCAGGAAGATTGGTCCCGTTGAACAGCCACCGGTAGCTCAACGGCGATTGGCCCGCGACGGCGGCGCTGAACGAGATGTTGCTGTTGTTGGTCACAGTCTGGCTGCCCGGTTGGGTGATGAAGTAGGGGAAAGCCAGCGGTGCGAGGGCATTGATCAGGTTCGTTCCGTTCGGCGTGCCGAGGCCGGTGGCGACGTCGTAGTTGGGGACGGCGTAGTACAACCCGGGCGTGTTGTTGCCAATGTTGTTGCCGGTGGTGATGTCGTGAAAACAATTCGTGTAAGTGGCTCCGGTGGCGATGGTGTAAAGCGCCGGATTCAAAAACCCGACGGTCGTTCCGGCTGCTGCGCTGGACTGCTGGTTGGCCAGCGCGCAAAAGCCCGCCCACAGCGGCGCGGCGCAACTCGTGCCACCAAATGTGCCGGAACTGCCGTTGTTATAAACTACGTGAACCGCATCCGCCGTCATAGCCACGTCCGGAATGTTGCGATTGGCGGTTGAACCGGAGTTGGCCGCCATGCTCACGTTCGTCTGCCAGTAGGGGATGGCATAGTTAGGGCTGACGCCTCCGCCGGACCCGACGTTGCCGCCCCAATTCCAGACGGTTTCCGAGGACCACGACGCGCCGATACCGTTCATGTTCAAGGTTGTTCCCCCCACGCTGGTGACATAAATGCTGTCCACGGGTATGGGCCCGGTCGAGGTATTCAATGCCTGACTGCCCGTGTAAGCGTCGGCATCACCGGATGCCTGGAAGAATGTCTGGCCTTGCGCGGCCATCTGTCGCAATTGCGAATCCAGGGTTTTGGTTCCAGGACGGCCCCAGTTATGAGTGGGACCGTAACTCCAAGACCAGGAGCAACTCACTTGCTTGGCCAGGTTGTCGGTGACTATTCTATTAAAAACATCGTACGGCGAGCTGCCTTCATAGACCATGAGCTTGAACAATCCTGGGGCCATGGCGATGATCAGCTCTATGTCCAGGGACACCTCGGCTACGGCGTTGGCCGCGCCGCTATAGCCGGGAGTGCCGCTGACGCTGTCCAGCAAAACATTCTGCAGCGGCACATTGGTGTAGCCGCATTGGCTTTCATAGCTGGTGATGTCAGTTGCGTAATAGCCGTCGAATTCAGCCACCGCTGCGATCTGTCCGATTCCGGCCAGGCTGGTTTCGGGGGCATAAGCGTTGCGGAAATCGCTGCCCTGATACGCCCCGCCCGGCCCTGAACCGTTGTAATTCAACGGCGCAGCTCTCAACGGATCAACCTTGTGCGCCAGCGGCCTGGGGAGCCCGTAGTCGCTCAAGCCCCACATATCTACCACCGGCAAATTCGCCGGCACCGAAGGTTCCGTGTCTGGCGCAAAACATTCGCGCGCTTCCATCGGATGTTGGTAGCTGCGCAGTGTGATGTTAAACGCCTGCTCGATATTTGACACACCGCCTCTCACGTCCAGCACCACGCGATTTGGATGTTTGCCCACCACGGTGAGGCCATTTGCCTCCGCAAATCGTATGACCGCTTGATAATCCTGTTCCGTCGGCCCGAAGCGTGCCGTGAATTCGTCCGGCTTGAGAAACTTATGAAAATTGGTGCTTTGCGGGTTGTAGATCTGCTCAAGCAACTCATCCAGGACGGCCTGGTTTCGCAACGGCAAACCGATGGCGAGGCGAAGATTGTTGGTGGCCGGCAAACGCCCTTTGGGAGTGAGCCCCGCCACGGCCGACGGCACGTGGCCATACAGCATCACCCGGTCCGGTCCGGCACTCGCGCTGTGAGCCCCTGCTACTGCGAAAAGCAAAGACAGAACGACGACAGCACCCGNNGCAACATCCGTGCCAAGTAAAAGATGCTACTAACCACAATTAATAACCTTACTGCCTGGAGACGATCGAAGTCAAATGCACTTGCATGGGCATTGAGGGTGCGCGAAGGAGAGTTGTATAAGCCGCGGTGATCGAAAATGACCCGGTTTTGGGGTTCTATGGTACCAGGGTATCTCCAGGGTAGTACCAGACCGCCCCCAGAGTACGCCGAGGGGGCTTTGGGGGTGGTCTTGTATTCGGGGAACTTATGGCATTTGGGGTCGAGCTTGGCTAAACCGTCAATAGCGGGGCCCGGAATCGCCAGGGCGGGCCGAGACACCTTTGGCTAACGCGAACGAGGATCATCCTCATTGCCATCAGCGCCATCTGCGGGCTTTAGCGCCTTTTGGACCAGGGCGAGCGCGTGAGGATCGTAAGCTAGCGTCGAAGCGAGCGCATGCGCCGCAGGGGTCATCTTTTTCCAGGTTTTCTGCACGGCGTTGATCATCTTGTCGTCGGAAGTCTTGCTGGCTAGGTCGCCGAACTGGCGTTCGAGGAAAACCAGGCAGAGGGCGTCCTCCAGGACCCGCCCCTCGGCGTCCTGCGGGAAGTCCTTCTTCAAGTTCAGGCTCTGAACGCGGCTTATGACTTCTTCCGAGTAGCCGACTTCGCGGAGGATTTCGCCGGCCTTCTGGGCGTGGAAGTGTTTGAGCCCTTCACGCCACTTCAAATAGCCCGCGCGCGTCAGCGGATACAAATCCCGCGGCACCATCCAGCGGCAGAGGTGCTGGCAGCGCGCCGCCAGGCGAAGTTCCTCGGAAGCCGCTGGGGCTAGCTTCAAGAGCCAGTCGGTCAGCCATTGCGCGTAAAGCAGTCCGCGGGGGTACGCGATACCAGCCACTTGCTCGGTATGCGGGTCGCGGGCATTCTCCTCGTCGAAGCGGCGCAGGGCCGTCGCGAAACGGTCCGGGTCCAGGGGCTTGAATATCTCGGTCACTGTCTTGGCCTTATGGCACAGATGCGCTATGCTGGCAAGCAGGGTTAAGCGGATGAGTAGGGACCGCCATCACGATGAACTATGAACAGACCAGCTTTTAACGGACCGCCTTCGCCGGAGGACTTTCAACGGCAACTGTCGGAATTCATGCGGCAGCATCTCCAGGGCGCGGGCGGGCAGCCGTCCGCCGAAGCCCAGGACGCCGGCGTGCCGGCAAGCACCGGGCACCAGGAGAAGACAGACCAGTTCGAGTTCACATACAAGCCGCGGGAGGTGAAGGACTACCTGGACCGGTTCGTCATCAAACAGGACGAGGCCAAGAAGGTGCTCAGCGTCGCCTTGTGCGATCACTATCACCATGTCCGGCTGGCGCTGGACGGGAAGGAATCGTCGAACTACGCCAAACAGAACATTATCCTCATCGGGCCGACGGGCGTCGGCAAAACCTTCCTTATCCGGAGCGCGGCGGACCTGATTGGTGTGCCGTTTGTGAAGGCCGATGCCACGAAGTTCTCCGAAACGGGCTATGTGGGCGGGGATGTCGAGGACATGGTGCGCGACCTGGTGCGTCTGGCGGACGGCGACGTGACGCGCGCCCAGTACGGCATCATATACATAGACGAGATCGACAAGATTGCCGCCGCAGGCAACCTGACGGGCCGCGACGTTAGCGGGCGCGGGGTGCAAACCAACCTGCTGAAGCTGATGGAAGAGACCGAGGTGCCGGCGCGCTCCACTAACGACATTGCCGGCCAGATTCAGGCGATGATGGACTTCACCCAGCGCGGCCGGAAAGCGCCCAGCACCATCAATACCAAGCACATCCTGTTCATTGTGAGCGGTGCGTTCGGCGGATTGGAGAAGATCATCCACCAGCGGCTGCGCGAGGCCACCATCGGCTTCGGCGCCAAAGAACGCCCGCTGGACACCCCGGAGGACGTGCTGGGGCAATCGCAAACGCGGGACTTCATCGAGTTCGGCTTCGAGCCGGAGTTTATCGGGCGGCTGCCGGTGCGCGTGGTCTGCCACTCCTTGAAGGTGGACGACCTGTTTCTGATTCTGAAGAGTTCCGAGGGTAGCATCATCCGGCAATACGAACAGGACTTCGCCGCCTACGGCATCGAGGTGCTGTTTGCCGATGAAGGGTTGCGGCGGATCGCCGAACGCGCGGCAGATGAGCAGACGGGCGCCCGCGGTTTAATGACCATGTGTGAGCGGGTGTTCCGCAACATCAAATTCGAGCTGCCGTCCACCAAGGTGAAGCGCTTCGTCGTCACGCGCGAGCTGGTGGAGGATCCCGCCGCCGAGCTGCAGCGAATACTGGCCGACCCGAAGCGGGAGGAGCGGATTGTCGCCCGGCAATTGGTGGATGAGTTTGCCCGGCGCTTCCAGGAGAACCACGGGATGAAGATCCGTTTCACCGAGGCGGCGGCCGATATGTTGGCGGCGGAGGCATTGGAGAAATCGCAGCCCGTCCGCGACCTCTGCGCGAAGCGGTTCAAGGACTTCCAGTTTGGCCTCAAGCTGATCGCCCAGAACTCCGGCCAGCAGGAGTTTGTCATCGACATCGACGCGGTGCAGGCGCCGGACAAGGTGCTCAGTGACTGGGTGGTGGCGAGCTGCCGGAAATAGGTCTCGGCTTTAACTACAGGCTGGTGTAATTCTCTGCGGTTGCAGCACTTGCGAAGCTGAGTTGACTCAGTACCTGCTGCGTGCCTCAGCCTTACTTTGCCTTCGTGCTTACACGCGCCCTGCTGCTTGGACGGCGTTGGCCCGGTGATACCCCGGTGTGTACCCGAGGTGGGTAGCAAAAACTCCTGTGTTTGCAGGCGTTGCGTGGCGGTTTTTTGGCAGGAGAAGGGATGGCTGATAGTTCTGAGAGTTGATCGTTGATGGTTGGAAAAGAACGGGGCGCGACCTTGATCGGTCGCGCCCCGGCTTCTTAATTCTCAACTCACTAAACTAGCAGGTCTCAACTACTGCGGCCCGCCGACGCTGGCTAGTTCTTCATTGTTCGCGACGTTCACGATCTTGAACTGCTCGGCGTGGAGTCCTGGGTCCGCACGGAAGGAGAGCTTGCCAAAGTAGCGCTTCTCCATCTCGATCAGGTGCTTCTCATCCTCCGTGCGGAGGCGTTCGAGAATGGTCGGATGCACCACGATGCGCAACTGGAAGTCCGACTCGTCACGGGAGCGCTTCTTGAGGATTTCGCTCAGCTTGCGTTGAATTTCGACACTCATGGTCAGCGCGCTCTTGACCTTGCCCCGGCCTTTGCAATACGGGCAGTCGTCATAGACGGCCGCATTGACGCTCTCGGAATGGCGCTGGCGGGTCATCTCCAGCAACCCAAGCTGGGAGATGGGCAGGACGTGGGTCTTGGCCTTGTCGCGGCGCAAGCCCTCTTTCATGCGCTGATAGACTTGTTGTTGGTCACGCCGGGATTTCATGTCGATGAAGTCGAGCACGATCAACCCGCCCATATTGCGCAGGCGCAGTTGGCGGGAGATTTCGTCGGCCGCTTCCAGGTTCACCTTGAGAATGGTGGTTTCCTGGTCCTTGCTGCCCTTATGCCGGCCAGTGTTCACATCGATGGCCACCAGGGCTTCCGTCTCGTCCACGACGATGTAGCCGCCGCTCTTCAAATGGACCTGACGGGAGAAGGCGTTCTCCAGTTGCCGCGTGATGTTGAAACGGTCGAAGATCGGCTGCGGCTCGGTGTAGAGCTTCACCTTATCGGCGGAACGTTTGGAGATCTTGGAGATCATCTCCCGCATCCGGTCGTAGGCTTTCGGGCTGTCCACGACGATCCGTTCCACGTCTTCGGTCAGGAAGTCGCGCACGGTGCGTTCGATCAAATCCGGCTCCTGGAAGACGCAACTGGCCAACGGCTGAGACTTAATACGCCCCTGGATTTGGGTCCACTCGTCGAGCAGCAAGGCCAAGTCGCGCACGAAGTAGCGCTTTTGCTGACCCTCGCCCACAGTGCGCATGATGACCCCCATGCCCTCGGGAATGTCCATTTCGCGCAGGATCTTCTTCAAGCGCTGGCGCTCCTGCGGGTTTTCGATCTTGCGCGAGATGCCACTCTGGTCCGAGTTGGGCAGCAGCACCAGGTAACGGCCCGGGAGGACTACGTTCGTCGTGACGCGCGGGCCTTTGGTGCTGATGGGGCCTTTGGTGACCTGCGCGATAATCTCGCTGCCGGGCGGGTAAAGGCGGGGGATGTCCTTCTGGGTGATCTTGGGCCGGTCGCGGCGCCGGCCGCCGCGATCGACAATTTCCACCCCGCTGTCGAAGCTGTTCGGCACGATATCCCAATAGTGCAGAAACGCATTCTTCTCGAATCCGATATCGACAAAAGCGGCTTTGAGGCCGTCTTCGAGGTTGCGCACGCGGCCTTTGAAGATGCTGCCGACGAGCCGCTCTTCGGTGGTCCTTTCGATGGTGAATTCCTCGAGGCGGCCTTCCTCGGAGACGGCTACGCGGGTTTCGAGGGTTTCCGCATTGATGATGACTTCCTTGTGGATCTTCTGAACCGGCTTGATCAGCTGCTGGACTTTTTTGACCAGGTTGCTGGCCGCGTTGCGAATGGTTTCGACTATGCCCCGCGGCTGTTCTTTGATTGGCAGCGGCGTGAAAGGCTTTGCTTCCTGCACCGGCGCTGGGGTTGCCAGGTTCGACTCGCGGGAACCGCCTTTGCCTGCTCCCGCGACTTCAGGCGTTGCCTTGGGCAAGCCTTCAGGTGGCAGACCCGCGGCGATATTCTCGGAGCGCTCGATTTCGTGCGCGTGGCGATGCTCATACACTCTTTCCGGCGGGGGAGGGCCGCTCACCGCGTCCGCCCTGGCTTGGATGGCATCGCGGTCGGTTGGTTGCTGCCCGTGTCCCAACCCGCCGCTGGGGCGAAAGCGCATGCCGCGCCGCCGTCGGGAGAAATTTCTGTCACTCATACTTAGTAGGCCTTTCGATATGTATACACGTTTTGCAGGATGCCCATGGCGATCAACGAGCCGAGCACTGATGACCCGCCGTAACTTAGCAGCGGCAGTGGCACGCCCGTCACGGGCATTATCCGAATGTTCATGCCGATATTGATGAAGATGTGGCTGAAGAGGAGCGCGACGACGCCCACGGCCATCATCTTACCCAGGCGATCGCGCGCCTGGCCGGCGATTCTGATTCCGGAGAACAGAACCACCCCATACAGCGTGAGCACGATCACGCTGCCGACGAATCCACTCTCCTCGGCAATGACGGAGAAGATGAAGTCGTTGTGCGCCACTGACCGCGGCAGGTACCCGAGGGCATTCTGCGTGCCCTGCCGCCAGCCTTTCCCCGTCAGCCCGCCCGAGCCGACGGAGATCAACGCCTGCCGCACGTTGTGCGAGTAATCAGACTGCTGCTGACGCAGGCGCGCTCGCTCCGCCTTGGACGCACCGGCAGGCGGAGAATCTTCTTTGCCGAAGTACACCAGCAGCCGGCGCCGCTGGTAGTCTTCCAGCTTTATCTGAAAACCTGGTGGTGCGAACAGCACATCCGCGACGAACAGCGCGCCCAGCAGCCCGACGCCGCCGAGCAATCGCATCAGGTAGCGGTGGGGGATGCCCGCCACGAACAAGATCGCCAGCCCGGTTGGCAACAACACCAGCGCCGAGCCCAGATCGGGTTCCTTGAGGATCAGCACAAACGGCAGGAGCATCAGGCCAATCGATTTCCAAAACGTCAGCGGCACGCGCAACTCCTCGACCGGCCGGCTCAGGAAATGAGCCTGGGCCAGGATGAAAGCAAGCTTGGCGAACTCCGACGGCTGCAGGCTGAAGAAGCCCAGGTCGAACCACCTCCGCGCCCCGAAGCGCACCGTGCCGAAGACCAACACGACGGCCAGCATCAACACCGCCACCCAGTACGCGACCATCGACCACCGCGCCAGGGTATGGTAATCCACGCAACAAACCGCCGCCGCGGCGCCGGTGCCGAGCACGTACCAGATCACTTGCCGAAACCAGCTCTGCTTGTACCACGCTGCCGCGGCGGTCGATTCGTTGACCATCGTCGCGCTATAGACGAAGAGCGCCCCCACCACCATCAGCCCGCACAGGGCGGCTATCTGCAGCCGGTCGATGCGGGATTTGTGGTATTGGAGGTCGGCGTCAAACATGTCTAGTATTGGCTCGGGTGGTCATTCACTGGCTCTTGGCCAGGGTTTGAGGTTTATCCGGGGTTGGGCGTTCCTGTTCGAGGATCGCCTTATAGATTTCCTTGGCCACCGGACCGCAGGTGGTCCCGCCGTAAACGCCGTCCTCGACCATTACTACCACCGTGTAACGCGGTTGTTCATACGGCGCGAAGGAGGCGAACCAGGTCGTCTGGCCGGTCTTCTTGTTGTTCACGTCCTGAACCTGGGCGGTGCCGGTTTTGGCGCAGATGCGTATGCCGGGCACGCGAGCTTTGGTGCCGGTCCCGTCCGCGTCTTCCGTGTCGCCCAGCATGGCATCGTGCATGATCTTTACCGTGCGCGCGCTGATGCCCAAGTGATCTCGCACTTGATCGCGCGGAAAGATTTTTGGCGGCACGGCCAACGTCGGATCCGCCGCTTCGATGCGATCCACCAGCCGGGGCCAGAGGACCGTGCCACCGTTGGCAATGGCCGAGGTCAGGACGGCGATTTGGAGCGGGGTGACCCACACCGGGTCTTGGCCGATACACATGTTGCCGGTGGTGACGTTGTTCCAATCAGCGCTAAGGCGCTGCAGGCTGGGGAACGAGCCTTTGGCGTCCTGGAGGGTGAGTAGTCCCGCGCGCTCGCCGAAATGGAGGTGCTCGGCAAAGCGAATAATCCGCTCTGGACCGATGCGCAAGCCGACCGTGATGAAATAAGAATTGCTCGACCGCTTCAGTGCCCGGCGGAAATTGAAATCGCCGGGCTCAGCCTCGTCCTTGAAAGTGTGATTGCCGACCCGCAAATGGCCTCTGGTGGGCTTGGCGGGATTGGCTTCGACATGGATGACTTCCTCCGGGTTCAACCCGGCTTCGAGCGCGGCCATCCCCACCACCGTCTTGAAGATCGAGCCCGGCATGTAGTTCTGCCAGGTGGCACGATTCATTTCGGCGTGCAGGTCGATAATGCGCTGCCATTCTTCGTGCGTGACTCCATGAACGTACCAGTTTGGGTCGTACGACGGCGACGAAGCCATCGCCAGGATGTCCCCCGAATGCACGTCCATGACGATTGCCGCCCCGCGCGTCGTCGGGCCGAAGACTGCCTGCAAAGCGCGCTCCGCGGTTTGCTGGAGGCGCAGGTCGATTGCCAGCACCACATTGCGGCCGGGGTCGGCAGGGCTCCAGATGTTCTCCGTCTGGCGGTAGCCGGCGTTGTTCACGAGGACCGATTTTGCGCCAGCCGTGCCGCGCAGATCCTTGTCGCAACGGTATTCGATCCCAATATCACCCCGATAATCGGGCATCCGGAACGAGAAGAATGCCTCCTCGCCTTCCTTGGAGTCGTCGTCGCGCCTCAGATGGCCCAGCAGTTGCGCCGCCGTGGTCCCGTAAGGATACCAGCGCGTCGATTGGACCTCCAGATCGACCCCGATCGGGCTGGTGGACTGCTCCTCGAAGCGCGCGATCTGCTCCGGCGTGAGATCTGTCACCACTGGGAAGGGCAGGGCGAGACGCGTCTGGTAATGGCGTTCGAAGTTGGTCGCAACCAGTGAGAGCGGCAGTCCCAGCCGTTGGCTGATCTGTGTCACTACGTTGCTGGCGACCTCATAACGCGCCATTTGCCGCAGCAGCATCTTGTCCTTCAACGTGAGGACGAACTGCTTTCGCTCCTTCTTGTTCAGCCGGCGGTCTAATCTCTTGATGAGTTCGGACTGCTTCTTCGCCAGCTCGGCGCGGGCGCGGACAGCTTTGTTCGAATAAGTAGCATCGAACGAATTATGCAGCTCATCGAGATACAGGCTCACGTTATACGTGGGACGGTTTTCCGCCAGCGCCAGGCCGTTGCGATCCAGAATCTTCCCGCGCACCGCCGGAATCCGCACCGTCCGGAACGACTGTGTCTCGAGGTTCGCCTGGTAGTCCCGCGCCGATACCACCTGCACCCACCACAATCCGCCCAGCAAGACACCCAAGCCGCCCAGCACGGCCAACGCGACCAAACGCAGTTGGAGATCGTCCTTTTTGAGCTGGTCGAAGATGAGCATTAGCCACGCCCCCTGCGGATTTCCCGGTCCGGCCGGAAGCTGCTTTCGACGGCGCGGTGGTGGACTAGCGTGTGCTGCAGCCAGCCGAACAGATGAAACCAAATCGGCGTCGCAACCGCTCCGCCCGCGCCGAGCACGACAAGCTGCCAGAGCGTGCCCCAGCCGAGCATCGGATTGCGGCCCATCGACAGCAACAGCAGCAGCGTCAACAACGGCGCCGCCGCACTGGCGCCCAGCCCCAGGACCAACTGCGCAAACGTCTGGTCGCGCAAGATCAACTCGTGTTTCAGGTGAATCGCCAGCCCAACCACGAACAGCGGCAGAATGCTCACCCCGAGCGGATTGGCGGAAAGCGAGTCGAACCAAAGCCCGCCGCAAACCGCGAGCGACGCCACCGTGGTCATCCCCGTGCACAGGCTGGCATAAACCATCAGTGGCGGCAGCAAATCGACTTGTGCGCCCACCAGATAGCGCACTCCCCCAAACGCCGCTTCCCAAAACACCGCCAGGAAGGCCGCGCCNNTTCTGCACATCGACGATCTTGCCGATGGGAATGCCTTTAGGGAAAATCCCTCCCTCGCCGCTTGTGGTGACGTTTTGCGCCGGTTTGAGGTTCGCATTCCGGGAGAGGTAGCCTAGCTCGACGAATTCGGTGTCCAGCGGTCCGGAAGCGCCGATGACGCCCAAGTCGCGCGCCTCGTTCTCGACTCGGGCGGAAACCTTGCAGTTGGGATCGCCGACGAGCACCACTTGCGAGCGGGTGAAACTGACGGACGAGATGCGCCCGATCAGGCCATCCATCGTCAAAACCGGCAGATTGACCCGCAGACCGTCCCGGCTGCCGAGGTCGATTTGAACGGTGCGCCACCAGTTGGCCGGCTCGCGCAGGACGACCTTCGCCAGTTTGAGCTTCCAAGGGGTCTGACGTTGCCAGCCCACGAGCTGGCGCAGCCGGGTATTCTCATTCGCGGTTTCCTGCGCCTGCAAGGCCTGCAGCCGCAGTTGTTCGTTTTCCCGGCGCAGGCTATCGTTCCGCTTGAGTAATTCCCGCCGGGGCAAGGCGGCATCGCCCGCGGCGTCAGTCACCTGTTGCGTCGAAGCTGCCAGGCCGAAAAGCGGCAGGAACAGGCTTCCGATGCCCAGCCTGAAACGGGCGGCCGTTTGGCTTGGCAGATTCAAAACAAGTAGCGTCAACAGCACAACCAGACCCAAAGCAATGTAATGCGGCCGTTTTAGCATCAAAATAATCGGCATTTAGCAGTCAATAACTGGCCCTAAGCGGCTGGTCGCTAATGACCAGTCACCAATTTCGGCTAACCAGCTACTACGGATGATAGGCGGGAACTACTTGGAGTTGGTAGAAACGCGCTTGAGGAATTGGAGCTCCTGCAATACCCGGCCCGTGCCCTCGGCGACGGCGCTCAGCGGGTCGTCGGCGACATGGACCGGCAAACCGGTCTCTTCAGCCACCAGCCGGTCGATGCCGCGTAACAACGAACCACCACCCGCCATGACTATGCCGCGGTCCACCAGGTCGGCAGACAATTCGGGGGGGCAGCGTTCCAAGGTTATGCGTACGGATTCCAAAATGCTCGACAGCGGCTCTTGCAAGGCCTCGCGAATCTCTTCTGAGCGAATGGTCAGCGTCTTCGGCAACCCCGCGCTCAAATCGCGTCCCTTAACTTCCATGGTTAATTCCTGCTCCAGCGGAAAAGCAGAGCCAATTCTTATCTTGATCTCTTCCGCCGTGCGTTCGCCTATCATCAGATTATAGGCCCGTTTAATATGCGCCACGATCGTCTCGTCAAACTCGTCTCCGCCCACCCTCAGGCTGCGGCTGAAGACGATGCCGGCCAGGGATATGATTGCGATCTCGCAAGTCCCGCCGCCAATATCGACGATCATGTTGCCCGCCGGCTCTTGCACCGGCAAACCGACACCAATGGCCGAAGCCATCGGCTGTTCGATTAAGTACACTTCCCGCGCACCGGCATGAGTCGCGGAGTCTTTAACCGCCCGTTTTTCCACCTCAGTGATACCTGACGGAACCGCCACCACTACCCGCGGGGCAATCAGCTTCCGATGATGGACCTTTTGGATGAAGTGGCGCAGCATCGCTTCGGTGATCTCAAAATCAGCGATCACGCCATCTTTCATGGGCCGAATGGCCACGATATTTCCCGGTGTGCGCCCCAGCATCCGCTTGGCTTCTTCGCCTACCGCAAGGACATTGGTAGTCCCCGCCTGGATCGCCACGACCGAAGGTTCTCGCAAAACAATACCCCGATCCCGCACGTACACGACGGAATTCGCCGTGCCCAGGTCTATCCCAATGTCATTGGAAAACAGGCTTTTAAATTGCGCAAACATGAATTTTGCCTAACGGACTGAGAAATTAAGGGAAAAGATGCTGTCCAGTCAAGAGTATTAACCGAGGCTAATTAGGCCGCAAAACCCCACTTTTTCATGCCTGAGGGCTCTGTTTCGCCCTCCCAGAGCGGCGCCCCTGGTCCGACATGACCTCTACCATCTCCCCCTCCGGCAAAAGCCCGGAAATCCGCAGCCGATAACTTCCGAGCGGCAAAGAGTTGCACTCCCTCCGTGAACCGGGAGCTTCTTTCTCAGCAGAGGAAATCGATGTCTGGGCGGACTGCTCGCCCGAAGGGTAAGCCTCGGGGTAGCCTCGGGGTAGCCTCGGGGTAGCCTCGGGGTAGCCTCGGGGTAGCCTCGGGGTAGCCTCGGGGTAGCCTCGGGGTGGCCTCAGGGTAGCCTCGGGG
>PLZQ01000479.1 GCA_003152225.1 Limisphaerales bacterium
ATCCCCCCGCCGACCCGATTAGGCCTGTTTCTCATGCCCATGCTGCAAAACACTGCGATCAACTCCGTGTGGGAAGTGGGAAGGCGCCCAGTCGAATGCGCCAGTACGCCCTATGCAGAACGACGTCCAAAGGCAACCTGGGTCAACGAATGAATACTTGCTCCACCTGGCAACAAAATCGTCGAATGAGTCGGCCAATACAAAGCTCCACGTGTCAGGACACGATCGCCAATACAAAGCTTCATAAAACTTCACCCTCCCCTCGGAATCCAGACAAAGAACATCTCCTGCCCCGTTAAAGCCATAAAAGGGAATCCACCTCTTTCGCCTCTCTGCTTCTTCGCGCAAGAGCCGTGGATCCACTCGTGGGCGAATGCTGGCGATTTCTTCATACGCATCTTCCTCAATCGCGGTGTGAAAGCCTTTGTTCCAGATAGCATAATCATCGAGATGGTTTGCGGTCCAACCGTTTAGCGGTGAGTCGGGAGCATCGTTCGGAGTGAATAGAAACGCGTCGCCCATTTCAATGTAAAAGCGACGGATTTCTGAGGGCATCGGATGATCAGTACGCTGGTCGATCAGATCAATGTCTGCTGCCGTCACAGCCCCTTTCTGCCAAAAAACCGGATTCATGCCTTGCTGTTGCAGGTATTCCCTGGCCGCGATGAAATACTCTCTATACACGCGTCAGATAGGCCTAACAAGTGATTAGGCAGACCTGTCTATCTCCCCACTTTGGGATGATAGGCCAATAACTCCCTGCGGCTGATGAAACCTTTCCTTTCATCAATCGCACTTGTACCCGGTCCGAGACCCCGCGTAAACCCAATTCGATCAAGTTCTCGAGCTTGCCAGCCTCCAGAAAGCTTTCGCAGAATCGCCGACATCCACCCAAAAGGGCGGCGGTGTCAGCCACAGACGTTGCCATGCAGCAGGTTCCCCCAGACGTATGGGCCGCCTATGAGCGGCGGCTGGAGCAGGCTCAGGTGCCGGCCGACCAGCGTTCAGGCTGCCTCAAGTGGGTGCGGTGCTGCTTCGACTTTTGCCACAAATACAGCCATTCCCCGGCCTTGCCCACGAGCCTGAGCCCGTTCCTCACCAGGTTGGCATCCAAAGCGACCATGATCTACCTGCAAACCGTTCCAAACGTGACCATGAAAGAGGTCGAAAGCCCGCTGGATTGCCTGTAAATGCTGTAACCCTCTTGGAAGCAACGACTTAGCCTTCGACCAAGCCACATTTGGGCCAAGTTGGCACAAGAGTGTGCCAGGATGGCACAATTCCGGGAACTGGCCTGGTCGCTCGGCGCCGGCACGGCGGTTTCTATTGGGTACCTAGCGTATCCCCGGCGTATCTCTGGCGATCCTCTAGCCATTCCCTATAGGGTACCTAGTGGTTCCCTATACAACACCTATACAACTCCTAGTGAACACCTAGTGAACACGCGGCGAATGCGTGAAAATCACGCATGCTTGAGGGGTGCCGGACACCGGCGGCAAACCTCGAATGGCGAGCGGGGGAAACGGAACATCCAACATCCAACATCCAACATCCAACTTCCAAAGCCGAACACCGCTACAGGGCGGTAAAGCTTGAGGCAACCGGCTTGAATCAGCGTACCCGATCAAAACGGACATTCGCCATGCACTCGCCGGCCAGCCCTACCCCGCGCTGGGCGCGAAACAGCGCCTGAACCACCACGCCTCGCGCCTTGTAACCAGGACCGGGTTGCCATAGTCTTGGCGGCGCAACGACCTCGACGTACTCAGACAGTGTAGCCCGCACAGGCGGCCAACGGACCCTCAAGGTTCGAAGACCGCCGCCCGCCAGGAACGGGGACCCGATTGCCATTTCCGTTGTTCACAGAAACAAGATCGCCCGGGAAAGCCTCCAGGCGCTGATTGCAGGCACGGATGGCTTCGCTTGCGCCGGCTTTCATTCCCAAGTGGAAAAGGCCCTCGCTCAAGCCACCCTGGAGAAGCCAAATGTCCTTCTTATTGACCTGGCGCCACCGACCGACACGGCGATCAACTGCATTCGGCAGTTGCGGGCTCGGTTCCCCAAGACAGAAGCCTTGGCGCTCATTCCGTCGCCCGAACCGCAGCTTGTCACCAGATTGGTGGAAGCCGGGGCCGGCGGCTGCCTGGTGAAGCCCGTTACGGCGGCCGAGTTGGTCGAGGCCATTGTGGACCTGCATGATTATGGCGCGGTCGTTTCCGGCGAGGTCGCCCGGGTGGTGATCGGCGCCCTGAGGAAGCGCGGCGTCTCCCGCTGCTGTCTTGGGAAGCTGAGCGGGCGGGAACACGAGATTCTGGAGCAGTTGTCCCACGGCTTTCAATCCAAGGAAATCGCCAGTCACTGCGCGATCAGCGTCCAAACCGTCAACAGCCACCTGGCCCGCATCTACAAGAAGCTCAACGTTCACTCCCGCGCGGCCGCAGTGGCCAAATTCCTCGCTCCCTAGCCAGCTTAACCATCATGGGCATGATCTTTGTGTTCCTGGCCGCGCCGTTGCAGGGACTGCTGCCCGTGTTCGCCCAGAGCGTGCTCAAGGGCGGCCCAGGACTTGTTCGGCCTGATGCTCTCAGCCATCGGCCTGGGTTCGATTCTCGGAGCCTTCCTGCTCTCGTGTATTCCCGCCTACTACCCACGCCACCACCTCATCCCGTTGGCTATGTGCGTTTTTGCCGCCATCGGACTCCTTTTCAGCCTCTCCACCACCCCTGCCTTGAGTCTGAGCATTCTGATCGCCAGCGGTTGCTTCTGGTTGCTGAGTCTGAATCCGAGCAATACCGCCAATCAACTCCTGGCCACCGACGCGAACCGAGGGCGGGTCCTGTCGGTTATGCTTCTGGCGCAGCAAGGCGGGATGCCGCTTGGCCACCGGTGCGCGGGATTTCTAACCCATTATATGTCCCAGCCATGGGTGCTACGCCTTATGCTCGGCACACTCCTGGTGGTGATGGTGTCCTTTCTTCTCGTGCGTGAGCCTGCAATCGATGCGATGCCCCACCGCAAGTTGGGCAAACTAACGTTTTGGGGCAACTTTTGGGAGGCCATCACCGCTCACTCTCACCGACCCGCCTATCCGGCGGAGATTGCCGTTTCATCTGAAAGGGAACGGACATCTGTGTAGCACGCTTCTTATCCGAGAGGACTTCCTGCCCTCCCGGTCAGGTCGTTCCACAATTCAACTGAGATCAAACAAGAGCATACCGGCTAAGGCCTCACGCGCTTAGCCGGGCTTCCATCGTAATCTTGGTGTTGAGCAGGCGCGAAATAGGGCATCCTGCCTTGGCGGCATTGGCGGCAGCCTCAAATCTCTCCTTGTCGCCTCCGGGAATGCGAGCGTTCACATCAAGGTGGATCGCCGTAACTGTCCAACCGGCCTCAAGCCGTTCCATGGTTAGATTTGCCGTGGTGTGGATAGACTTGGGTGTAATGCTCGCCTTGCCCAATTCAGCGGACAGGGCCATGGAGAAGCAGCCGGCATGTGCGGCAGCGACCAGTTCTTCGGGATTGGTGCCCCGCCCGTTCTCGAATCGTGTGCTGAAGGAATATGACGTCTGCGAAAGGACGCCGCTCTCGGTTGAAATCGTCCCCTGCCCGTCTTTAAGATTACCTTCCCAAACTGCGGATGCTGATCTTTTCATGAGTCCTTTGGATTGCGCATGGTTTCAGAAAACGAAGGCAATTTAGCGCCTAACGTGGCCAAGACAACCTCGTTCGCAAAGTTTTGCGGATTCATCAAAACCTATGCTTTCCAAATCAGCGGTTACAGTCCGAACAGGAAATCGGCCACGGACGCCGTCGTGCCGCTCTTGACGAACAGTCTGGCAAGTTCGAGCCACCGTTCGTTTCGGTTGGATGATTCACACTCATCGATGGCCAAACCAGTTGCCGATCGAATGGAAGG
>PLZQ01000066.1 GCA_003152225.1 Limisphaerales bacterium
AGAAAGGCATGTGGAACATCTTCATTGTGATCTTCTGCTTCGCGCTGGCCCTGCCGTTCTTCAATGCTTACTTCTTCATCGGCTACCTGATCGGCATCGCGTTCTTCGGGCTCTTCCAGGCCATCTTCATGGCCAACGCCGGCGGCGCCTGGGATAACGCGAAGAAAGTCGTCGAAGTCGACCTCAAGGAAAAGGGCACTCCGCTTCACGCAGCCTGCGTGGTCGGCGACACCGTCGGCGATCCGTNNGCTTGCTGGCCGTGGAAATCGCGGTAACCATGACGAACCAAAACCTGAAGACCGGCATCGGTGTCTTCTTCTTCATCGTCGCGCTGATCTTCGTCTATCGCTCCTTCTACGGGATGCGCATCCCTGCCGAAGACACCGCCGGGACCAACGGCAATCTGGTCCTGCCGCACAACGCCCCTCGCATAGAGACGGCCGGCAAGAAGTAACCGGCCAAAGCGGTTTCTGACTTACGAACGCCCGCCTGGTGGAAACGCCAGGCGGGCGTTGCTTTTCAGGGAGCGATCGGCGGCCATCAAGGCTGACGCGGGTTGCGCTGCACATGCTCCAGGACTGCGTCCACAAACAGCGCCCCGAAGTCCGCCGCTTTCTTGAGACCCACATTGGAGACCCGGGCGAACTCCTCCGCGGTGGCCGGATAGGCCCGCGCCATTTGGCGCAGGGCGGAATCGTGCAGGATGCAGTAGGCGGGCAGGCTGCGCTCGTCCGCCAGTTTCTTGCGCACTTCCCGCAGCCGTTCAAACAACTCTTTGTCGTAGGGGCCCTCATCCGGCGCGGCCACTCGCCGCGACCGGCCGGGGGCCGCGGCCGGCTCCTCGAAGGAGGTTTGGGCAAATATCTGCCGCGGATGCAGCTCCAGGTGGCCAGCGATCACCGCGAGGAACAACCGCCCAAACTCCTTCAACTTCCGCTCGCTCATGCCGCTAATCCGCGCCAGCCCCCGCTCATCGCCCGGGTAATCGCGCGCCATTTGCCGCAGGGTGACATCGGAGAAGATGATGTGCGGGGGCAGTCCCTGTGCGTCCGCAAGCTGCTTGCGCAGCCGCACCAGGCTCTCCAATAGCACCTCATCGCAAGCGATCTCACCCGCCCGATGCGCTTTCGGGGCCGGGGCGCTGACCGGTTTGGTGAGCGTTACGCGCCGGCGCTCCTTGAGCGCGGCCAGGCCCTCGGCGGTCAGTTCCAGGGTGCTGAACTTCTCCGCCGTCTGGCGCAAGTGGCCGAGGCGGACCAGCTCGCGGCCAATCGCGCCCCATTCCGACCGGGTGTGTTCCGTGCCGATACCATAGGTCGAAAGCTGCTCATGGCCCCACCGCCGGATCTTATCGGTGTCCGCGCCCGTGAGCACTTCGATCACGTGGTTGAGCCCCACGCCAAAGTGGGTCCGCTCGCGGATGCGATAGACGCAGGAAAGGAACTTCTGTGCGGCGAGGGTGCCGTCGAAGGTCTGGCGGGGTGAGAGGCAATTGTCGCACCCCTCGCAGCTTTCCTGCTCGAAAGGTTCGCCGAAGTAGCCGAGCAGTTCGCGGCGGCGGCAGGACGAGCATTCGGCGTAGTGGACCATCTGGTGCAACTGCGCGCGGGCGATAGCCTGCTCCCGGGGATCAGGTTTCTCGTCAATGAACGACGTCTGCTTCACCACGTCCCCGGCGCTGAACAGCAGCACGCATTCGCTCGGCAGCCCGTCGCGGCCCGCGCGGCCCGTTTCCTGGTAATAGCCCTCGATATTCTTCGGCAGGTCGTAGTGCAGCACGAAGCGGACATTGGGTTTGTTGATGCCCATGCCGAACGCGATCGTCGCGCAAATCACGTGCACCTCATCGCGCAGGAACAGCTCCTGATGCTCCGAGCGCTCGGAGGTGGTGAGCCCGGCGTGGTACGGCCGGGCCTTCACCCCATCGTTATTCAACCGCTCCGCCACGCTCTCCGTGCTCTTGCGCGACTGGCAATAGACGATGCCGCTTTCCCTGGGCCGCCCGCGCAGGAACTCGATCACCTGCTCATAGGGCTTGTGCTTGGCGAAGACCCGGTAAGTCAGGTTCGGCCGGTTGAAGCTGGCAACATAGCAGCTTGGCTCGCGCAGGTTCAGCAGCGTGACGATGTCTTTGCGCACGCGATCCGTAGCCGTAGCCGTCAAGGCCATCATCGGCACCGTGGGAAAGAGCTGGCGCAGGTTGGCGATTTGCCGGTATTCCGGGCGGAAATCATGCCCCCATTCGCTGATGCAATGCGCTTCATCCACGGCCAGCAGGTTCACACCCCAGCGCTGTAAATCGGCCATGACGCCCGAGAGCATGAGCCGCTCCGGCGCGGCGTAGAGCAGGCGGTACTGTCCGTTATGCAGGCCGCGCAGCCGCGCCCGGGACTCGCCGGCGGCCAGGGAGGAGTTCAGGAAGGTCGCCGGTACGCCGCTCGCCTGCAGCGCATCCACCTGGTCCTTCATCAACGCAATCAGCGGCGAGACGACCACTGTCAAGCCCGCCCGCGTCATCGCCGGCAATTGGAAGCAGAGCGACTTGCCGCCGCCGGTCGGCAGCAGCGCAAACACGTCCTTGCCCGCCAGCGCGTCGCGGATGATCTCCTCCTGCAAGGGCCGAAAGGAAGTGAAGCCGAAGTATTGCTTCAGCACGGGCAGGAGTGGAAGAACGCCGGATTCCATCGGAAAAAGGTATAGCAGGTCGGCAAGCTAATGCCCACCGCAAAACCTGTCGTCGAGGTACGCCGGTGACTTTGTCAACGGCCCAGGGTGAGGCGTAAGCCGTGGTCAAGGGCGGCGAGTTCAGGGCGCGTAACCCGGGCAGCGCCAAATGTGGCTTTAAGGTAGCTTTGGGGTGGCTTTGAGGTCGCATTGGGGTCGCATTGGGGTNNATTGGGGTCGCATTGGGGTCGCATTAGGGACGCATTGGGGTGGCTTTGGGGTCGCAATCGGTTGCCTATCAACAGGCTTTGGGGTGGCTTTGAAGTGGCTTTAGGGTCGCATGGGGTCCTCCGTGCCTCGGCTGCGGTGTTGGAGCAGAATAGGTGGCTGGACGACCCCAATCGGTGCTCCGGAAAACCCTTGCATTGGGGAAACACCCCACGGTGAACCCCTCCCTGGCGCGTGGCGGCTTTCCCGGTCTATGGTTATGCTGCCATGAAAGACTGCATACCCTCACACTCAGGCGAGGCAGCCAGCACACCTCTGCAATCCCAAACGAATCCGCCCGACCATATTCTCGTCGTGGAGGACGATAATTTCTTCCGGCGACTCAACGCCGCGGTGCTGGCGCAGTCTGGCTACGAAGTGGATACCGCTGAGGATGGCGCAGCCGCCTGGCAGGCACTCAATACCGACAGTTATGATCTTCTCATCACCGACAACCGTATGCCGAAGGTGTCTGGCGTTGATTTGCTCAAGAAGCTGCGCGCCGCCCGCATGGTCCTGCCGGTCATCATGGCCACCGGAACCTTGCCCAAGGAAGAACTCGCTCGATACCCCTGGCTCTAACCCGCCGCGACGTTGCTCAAGCCCTATACCAGCGAGGACATGCTGAGAACGGTGAAAAGGGTCCTGCGCGAAGCCGCTGGCAACGGCGACAAATCCCAACTGATGATATGAAGAACCAGAAAGCCTCGCAACCCGAAGCGCCAGCCGGCGCACCACACCAACGCCCGGCGCGTTCCGCCCCCCGCATTCTCGTGGTGGATGAAGACAGCGACCTTCGTCGGCTCTACGCTGAAGCTTTGGCCAGTCAAGGCTACTGCGTTGACGCCGCCGAGGATGGCGCCGTCGCCTGGGAAGCCCTTAAGGCCAACCGCTACCACCTTATGATCACCGAGCACGCCATCCCCAACCTGACCGGCATTGAACTGGTCAAGATGCTGCGTGCCGCCCGCATGGCCGTGCCGGTCGTCATGGCCGCCGGAAGGTTGCCCATACACGAACTGGGCCGGAACCCATCGCTTCAACTCGCAGCCACGTTGTCGAAACCCTTTGCCATTGATGCGTTGGTGGACACGGTGAAGAACGTCCTGCGCGCAACTGACACTGCCCACGAGCAGCCCGAGCCGGTGCAAACCTGGCACCAGCCGACAGGCGATGGTGTATGGGTGTGCTGATTTCAACTCCCCGTCGCTAATTGCATGCCCCGGCTTCACCACCTCGGCCCTCATCCATCGGAGAGTTACCCCACGGTTAACCCCGTCCTGGGGCGCGCACCATCATTCGGTCTATTCTTACGCCATGAAGAATAAGGAAGCTCTGCAAATTGGAGAGCCAGCCGGCGCTCAAGCCCAAGGCAAAGCCCATCCGACTCGCCGGATTCTTGTGGTTGATGGCGACATGGGCAGCCGCCAATCGAGCGCCGAAATGCTGATTCGCCATGAAACTGATTCTCCCAATCCAGACCGTCGAGTGGACGAGCACTCCCGTATCCCGCATCTGCGTCCGCGGCCAGAGTTTTGAACGCCTTCTTGGAGGGGACTCGCCTTCCCCTGCGGGTTTGGTTTCGAGCCGCTTGGCTGGTCACCAGCCAGAAGAAACCCTGAATTCCTTCGAAGATCCATCGTAATTCCATCGAAACATCACGTGGACATCACGCCTACAACACGCCCGCCGGTTGATCGCCGGCTGGCACGCCGGCGCCGGACGGCAGGGGCTTGGGGAGTTAGCGGAGTTGCTCCCGCGGGCGCCTCAGATCCCCGCGTTGCTTAAGCGCTGCTTGCTGGGGACCCACCCAGAGGCAATAAGTCCCTTCCGCCCGGGTTTTTGCTTGGGCCATGCCGGTGTCGGTGACAGATTCTGTCCACCTATACAGGGTGGACGGAAGAGGGAAGGTCGAGCAAGTGTGCTCTGAACCGCGCCCACCGCCACGGGGCCAGCAAGGCCCGCTTCTTTTCCGAAGCCGAGGGTTGATACCGTGCGCAAAGGAGATATGTTATGCGCATGAAAGCGCGCAAGAATCTGTACCTGTCGGTGGAAGCAGTGGCCCGAGGCGAACGGCTGGCCCGGACCGGCCATACGAGCCTCTCTGACCTGGTGGAAAAGCAGCTCCTTCAAATCCCCGAAATGCCCGGCACCAAGGAGGACTTTTGGAACGGGCCGGCCCTTAAGCCCCTGCGACGCAAGAATGATCCACGGGCGGAGTATTTGTCCCGGAAGCATGGGTAAGCATGAATGTGCTGATTGACGCGAACGTGGTATTTGACGTGGTGGAGAAGCGGCAGCCGCATTACGCGGCTTCAAACCTGGTGCTCTGTCTATGCCGGCGGCGCGTCCTGGCCGGGATGGTGGCGTATCACACCGTCGCCAATATCTTCTACCAATACGGCAAGCCGGCCCTGCCGTTCCTGAAGGACTCGTTGTTGCCCCACGTGCGCACGGTCTCCGCCGACTCCCCGCTGATTATCCAGGCGCTCCAATGGGGAATGTCTGACTTTGAAGACGCGCTGCAGGCGGCAGCGGCCTGGGCAAACGGGGCGACGTTCATCATTTCGCGCAATGTGAAGGACTTCAAGTTGTCGCAGGTGCCGGCCCTCACGCCGATCGACTACTTGAGCAGATTCCACCCCAGCTAATTACCGTGTATCCTTTGCCGGTGCCTTTCAGAATAGGCATAACCCACTGCAAACATGGAAGAACCGGTGCAAGTGGCAGATTCTGTCCACCTATAAAGGGGTGAACTGTTACCGAGTCCTTGATACACTGCGAGCTGGCGTTCCAAACCCAAACTCCCGGGCTCAGCCGGCAAACCGTCCCCACCCCTTTCATCAATTGGCCCTCGTGGGGTCTCGTGAAACGGCGGGCGACTAAATCTCCTTGAGCCAGCCCAAGCCTACGCGTCGCAGCCGGAGGCGATTCAGGTACCCAGCCTGGGGGTCGCCGGCACAGTAAGCCAATAACATGGCATCTTCAGTGCAATGGATTGCCGTGTAGCAATACCAACCGTCCGGATCGCCCTCAGAGCAGCTTGCGGCACGGCCAGGTCTTCCCGCCATCGCTTGAGACGGCGGCAACCAGGGGTGAACGCTTGCCTTTGGGGAAAGGAAAGCGGCCCGAGTGATCATTGTAAAGAGCCACCAAATCCGCTGAGCCGGGCAAGCGTTTGATGCTGGCCGGCGATGCCGGGGACACCAGATCCGTTCTTGCGGGCGGCAACCAGCGCTTGCCGCTGTCAGTGCTGTAGCAGCCGAAGTGGGCGCCCTGGTCGGTGCGCATCCAACTGAACAGGCGTCCGTCGGCCAGCTCGACCACGGTCCTGGGTTCCCGACTCCAGGTCCGCCCGCCGTCATCGGATTGGATGCTTGCGAGCTGCGCGGGGCTTTCATCAGCCGCGCCCCCGTTGAAGCGGGTGTAGATGAACAGAATGCGCCCCGACTTCAGGGTGACGAAGGCGCCTTCGGAATTGCGGGGATTGTCACGCGTGGGATCGAGATTCAGCACCACCTCGTTTTCCGAACCCGCCGCCCAGGTCGAAAAGCTGACCAAGGTTGCCGCCGAGAAGATGCTGGAGGCGCGGAGGAATTGTCTTCGATTCATAGTCACGTCCTCATCCGTTTTGTCATCCGGGCGGTTGTTATGTTAATGGATTTTCATCTTATACTGGCGCCGGCCCTGCCGCCAGCAGAATACACCTGGCAGTATAAGTATTTGCAATAGCCGAGACGGGAGTTTGCGCCGTTTTGACCCCGCCCCTGCTCTGGACCTGCCCTGGACATACCCTGGCACCATAGGACCTTCCCTCCTCTGCCGCAAAAGACGACCCTTATCGCAACGACCTCGCCTCTTCAAACGTACAACTTCGACACCACGTCGCAACCACAGCAATTCTTCCGTTTGAGGAATTAAGTTCTCGACTGGTTCAGTCGGCTTTAAGGGCATCCGCGCTTGCGGTTGCCCTTTTGCTTTCCAAGTTAGCAGTAGGTGCGATCTTCTGCTTGCGCGCCTGCCTGCGGGACCGGCCGCCAGTCAGAGGGAGCCGAATTCTCTCGCTAACGCGGCCCAATAGCAGTAAACGAGAAGAACAAAGGCAGAACACTATGAACGAAGCACCGCCCGTCTCCACTATTCCCGATCAACCAAAGAACTGCGGTCTGGCCGTTTGGAGCCTGGTGCTTGGCATCCTGGCCCTCGCGCTGGTGTGTATCGGACCGCTTTTTGGGATTCCAGCGGTGATTTGCGGCCACTTGGCCTACTCGCGAATCAAACGTTCGGCGGGCGCGCTTTCCGGCGGAGGCTTGGCCCTGGGCGGGTTGATTACTGGCTATCTCAGCATCGCGCTCATTCCCATGATTGGCATGATGGCCGCCATTGCTATTCCGAACTTCGTCAAGGCGCGCAATACCGCGCAGATGAATATTTGCCTCAGCAACCTGCGGCAGATTGACAACGCCAAACAGCAGTGGGCCCTGGCGAACAAGAAGCCAAGCACGGACACACCGACGGCGCAGGAACTGGATGCCTACCTCCGCACGAGCTTCACCACGTTGAAATGTCCCGCCGGCGGCGTTTATACGATCAACGCGGTGGGCGAAGAGCCCGCCTGCTCAATCCCCCAGCATAGGTTATCGGGCACGAGGACCGGCAATTCCCTTTGAACAGCCCGCACGAAGCCGGGTCAAAGGCCTTGTGAACGCTGCGACTCTCCGCTCCCGCATGCGCTACTGGTGGCGCAAGGAAATCCGTTGGTGGCTGATCATTGGACTGATCGTCTTCTCGATCCGCTCCTCTCTGGCCGATTGGAGTGACGTGCCCACCGGCTCGATGAAGCCAACCATCCTTGAGGGCGACCGTGTGTACGTCAACAAGCTGGCTTACGATCTGAAAGTGCCATTTACAACCCGCCACATCGCCGAGTGGAGTAATCCTCGGCGGGGCGACGTTGTGGTCTTCTTCTCGCCGCGCGACGGCCAGCGGCTGGTGAAGCGGGTGGTGGGGCTGCCGGGCGATACGATTGAACTGCGCGACAACGGTCTGGTGCTCAACGGCCAGCCAGTCGCATATCAGCCCATCGCGGAAGAGTCGCTGCGCGACCTGGCGGTGACCGACCGCGCGAGCAGCGTCTTTGCCGTCGAACAGCTCGCCGGCCACCGCCACGCCGTGGCCGCCATTCCGTCGGTGCCCGCGCTGCGAAATTACGGTCCCTATCTCGTGCCGGAAGGGCATTACTTTATGATGGGAGACAACCGCGACAACAGCTTCGACTCCCGTTATTTCGGGTGCGTTGAGCGGAAGCGCATTGTGGGGCAGGCGACCGCGGTGGCGCTGTCGTTCGACCGGGAGAACTACTGGTTCCCGCGCTTTCAGCGCTTCCTGACCGCGCTGGATCATTAAATCGAACCTACTTCTTCTCCGGGCTCTCTTTCGGCGCTTCCTTCTTCTCCGACTCGCCCTTGGCTTCGGGAGCCTGCTTCGCGCCTTTCAGAACGTCCTCCGCGGGGAGGATAATCGTGGTCATGTTATCCCGAAAGTTGCGGCCGCTCCCGCTCTTCGAGTTGACGGCGCGCATGACGAACAGACCGACCACCTTCCCGTCGAGCGCAAACGCGGGCGAGCCGAGGGTCGTCGAAGTCATCGAGCTGTCAGGGATATAGAAGGTCCGGGGTTTCTGAATGACGGCGCTGATGCGCTCGACGGAGGCGGCATAGGCGCGGCCTGCGGCGCTGTTGAGGCGGTTGAGGGTGATGACCTCGTCCAGCAACTGGGCCGGGACGGACTGGCTTAAATCCAGCGCGGCCACCGGGCTGCCGAGCTTGGTCTTGGGCCGGATAAACGCTAGGTCCAGGTCCTTGTCCCGCAGCACAATCTCCGCCGGCAATTCCGTGCCATCGGCCAGCAGAATTTTCAGGTCCGTCACTTCTGTGTCCAGCTTGTTCTGCGACCCTTGGTCGGACATCATGCGTTGGTACATTTCGCTGGGATCAGCGGCGGAGAGGGCGAGCACGGTCAGGCCCGAGGGATCAACCACGGTGCCGGTGATCTCCTGCCGGGTCTCGCTCGACTTGGCGGCGGCCGAGTAGGACACCTTCAGAACGACCTGGACAGTGACGACCGCTTGCTGGTTCTTGTTGAAGATGGCGCGGCCCTTCTCCGCCAC
This sequence comes from Limisphaerales bacterium, assembly GCA_003152225.1. Taxonomy (GTDB): domain Bacteria; phylum Verrucomicrobiota; class Verrucomicrobiia; order Limisphaerales; family UBA8199; genus PALSA-1440. Next base: position 9,101 of record PLZQ01000066.1, read on the forward strand.
TTCACTGGCCCGGCCGGGAACGGCCACGCCGGCCAGTCCGAGTGCCAGAGCGATAAGGATAAGATGTGATTGGGAACGCATAAGAGTTCTATGATTTAAGGTCAGTTCTTCCAGTTGGGTTCAATTTCCAAGTAGCAGGTGTGGATGCCGCGCAAGACTTTGATCACCACCACCTTCTCCTTGTCGGCGGCGACCCGTTCCAGCTCGCGCCGGAGATCGTCCACATTGCCCACCGGCCGCCCATCCACTTCCAGGATCAGGTCGCCGGCCGACAGGGTGCCCAGCTCGGCCCAACTGCCAGCTTTTACGCTTTCCACCAGCACGCCTTGCTGGCCGGTGGCCAGTTGTTCTTCGACCGCGTCAAAGAACGACACTTCACGGGCGGTGAATTCAAAGTCGTCGCTGCGATATTTTCTCATCTCGCGCTGCAGGCGCGGCGAGCGGGCGAGTTCGACGGGGACCTTGAGTTCGGCCTTGTCGCGGAGGACGGTCAATTCCACCGTCTTGCCCACGTCGTATTGCCGGATCAGGCTGGAGAGTTCGTCCTCGTACTCGGAGTCGGAGGCTGACAGCTTGCCGCCGTCCACGGCGGTGATGAAGTCACCGGGCTGAAGTCCCGCCTTCTCGGCGGTGGTGCCGGGATAGACGCGAGTGATGTAGAAGCCTTTCAACGCGGGCTGGCCGAGTTGTTTCGCGATCTCGCGGCTGATGACCTGGGTTTCGACCGGCAGCCAGGCCTTGGTGACTTCCAGGCCGGGGTCCTTGAGTTCCTCGAGGCCGATCCGCACCACCGCGAGGTGGCGCGCGGCTTTGCGCTCGAAGGTCGCCATGGCCGGGACAGGCTCAGTCCGGCCCTCTGTAAGTTTGCGGGTCAGGGCGATCAATTCCCGCGTGTTCTTCACCGGCTGGTGGTTGACCTCGACGATCACGTCCCTGGATTGGAGGGCGGGTTTGGCGGTGCCGGCCGGACCCCCGGGTCGAACGGACGTCACCAGCACGCCATCGAGCGAGGGGCGCTTCATTTCTTCAGCCAGCAGACTAGAAAAGTCGCGCATGGTCAGTCCCCACGCTTTGATCTCCTGCTCCTTGGGGAAGACCTCCTCGCGCTCGATCGGCACCACGTGGAGTGAGACTTCCTTTCCATCGCGCTTTACCACCGCGGTGACCTCCTTGCCGATGGTCAGGCTGGCCAGCCGCCACATGAGGTCCGCCATCTGTTCCTCGAAGCGGACATCGGTGGCGGCGCCGCCCACGCGCAGCAGCAAGTCGCCGGGTTTGAAGCCCGCCTTGTCGGCCGGAGAATCCGCGAGCACGCCGCTGATCAGTACCCCGTGCTTGTCCTGGGCGCGCTTGAAGAGCGGCTGCGCATCGAGGCCGAGCCAGCTCCGCCGGACGCGGCCTTTGGCCATGATTTCTTTGGCCACGCTCTGGGCCAGGTTGCCGGGAATGGCGCCGCTCAGGCCGTAACTGATTTCATTGATGCCAATGATCTTGCCACGCAAATCCACCAGCGGACCCCCGGAGTTTCCACCGTAAATCGCGGCATCGTGTCCAATCCAACGCACCAGCGAGCCGACATCTTCACCGTCCAATCGGAAGCGCCGGCTGGAGCCCCAGAATCGCGGCATGGTCATCTCGGTGTTGCTGATGATGCCGAGCGTCACTGATTGGGAGAGGGCCATTGGGCTGCCCATGGCCAGAACGTATTCGCCCACCTGGATCTTCGCTGAATCGCCAAATTCGGCGTACTTGAACTCGACCGGGTGCTCCGGCTTGAGCTTCAGGATGGAAATGTCCGTGAGGGGGTCGGTGCCCACCAGTTCGGCCTCGATTTCCTCGCGGTTCCACATGGTGCAGAACATACGCGCGGCGTGGCCGGCCACATGGTGGTTGGTGATGAGGTAGCCGTCCCGGGTAATGATGGCCCCGCTGCCGACCTCCTGCATCTTGATTTCGCGGCCCTCGCTGTAGTCGGTGGACACGACGCGAATCCGCACCAGGGCCGGTTTGACTCTGGCAATGGCCGAATCGATCTGCGACCGCAACGCCGAGGGAGTGCTCCGCTCCGCAGCGCCGGTCGAGGCGGCTGCGGAGACAAAGAGCAGACTGAAACCGAGAGCCAGTCGCTGGAGAATATGAAACGGATTGCTGCCGAGCATCGGTGTCCTTTTAGAGCAAATCCGCACGCTTGCAAGCCCGGAATTGAGCGTGAACTTGACTTTCCATGCGGGGGACGATGATCTGGCGCTGGGCCGGTCAGAGCGCACAACTTGCCGCTGGAGCGGAATCTGCCTTAAGGAGCGTGCCACAGGGCGGTACGCAGGCGCGACATGTCAGATGCTCGCCCAAGTCACTTGTCCCGAATCAACTCGAAAACGTTCAGGTAATGCTGGCCTGGGTAGTTCCAGGAATAGTCGTGGCGCATCCCATTGATCATCAGCTCGCGGAAGTATTGGGGGAAGGAGTACCACATCCCGATGGCGCGGTGGAGGGCGGACTCGATGCCCGCGTTATTGAAATCATTGAAGACATAGCCGTTGCGCTCGTGATACGGGCGATCCGCATAGTTGGCGTCGAACACGGTGTCCGCCAGGCCCCCCGTCGCGCGCACGATGGGCACGGCGCCGTACTTGAGTGCGATCATCTGGGTCAGGCCGCACGGCTCGAACCGGCTGGGGACAACCATCATCTCCGCGCCGGCATAGATCAGGTGGGAAAGCTCCTCGTTGAAGCCAAGCTCGATATGACAATCAGGGTTGTCGTTGTAATGCCGCTTAAGGTGCCAGAAGTGCCGCCCGATGCGGCCGTCGGCGCTGGTTCCCAGGAGCACGAATTGGCACCCGTGCTGCAGGCAATAGTGGATAGCATGGGTGATGAGCGGCACGCCCTTTTGCTCGTCCAGCCGGCCGACGTAGCCGACGATCGGCTTGAGGACATCCTGCAGCCAGAACCTTTGCCGCAGCGCCCGTTTGTTGTCGCATTTGCCATCGAGTGTGTTGATGCCGTATTGGCGCGGGATGTGACGGTCAATTTCCGGATTCCAGACCTCGTAATCAATGCCATTGAGGATGCCGCCGACTTTCCCGCGATGGACCTGGAGGGTGTGGCCCAACCCGAAGCTCTGGGTGGTGTTCATAATCTCCCAGGCGTAACGGGGCGAAACGGTCGTGACGAAATTGGAATAGACAATCCCCCCCTTCATCAGGTTGAGGGCGGCATGGTTGAAATTGTCCTGGAGCCGATCCGGGTGAAAGAAGTAGGCATGCCGGTTAAGACCGGTTGCTCGCAGGATGTGCTCCCGGGTGACGCCCTGGTGCTGGAGGTTATGCAGCGTGTAACAGACCCGCGGGTGAGTCATCCCCACGAACTTGTAAATCTCATAGAGCAACACCGGCACCAGACCGGTCTGCCAGTCGTGACAGTGAATGATATCCGGGTGCTTGTTGCTCTTAAGCATGAACTCCAGGGCGGCCTTGGAGAAGAACGCGAACCGCTGGTCGTCGTCCACCTGCCCGTAGAACATGTGGCGGTTGAAGAAGTTCTCGCCGGAATGCGGTTCAATGAAGAAGCACTTGCGGCCATGAACGAACCCGAAATAGACGCTGCAATGGACCGCGCGGTCATACCACGGCACCCACAGGTCCTTGAATGCGATCTGCAGATTGAAGATCTGGTCATACCGCAGGCAATCGTACTTGGGCAGAATGATGTCCACCGAGTGCCCCCGAATCTCCAGTTCCCGCGTTAGCCCGAACACCACGTCCCCCAGCCCCCCCACCTTTGCCACGGGGGCGCACTCGGAAGCTACCATTATGATATACATGATTTTGCTGAAGAACCCCCTGTTTTTGAAGATGGGTGAAGATGCATGAAAAGTGTCGAGAATTCTTACGCGCTAGCTTCGTCCGTACGCGATTTGAATTGCCGGGGGATACATCTGAGATGGTCTTTTTCACTGTCACTTTTTGANNCCAGAGGGGTTCTTCAGCCGAATCATACATATTCGTAGACCCTACACCTTGCGAAGCAGGTTCATGGCCGTGTCCAGCAGGTAGTAAGCCTGCTCCAGGCCGTCAAACGAGCGATACACCCACCGGCTGCCCC
>PLZQ01000212.1 GCA_003152225.1 Limisphaerales bacterium
TGTTGATAGGCAACCGATTGCGACTCCAAAGCCACTCCAAAGCCACCCTAAAGCTACCCCAATGCTACCCCAATGCTACCCCAATGCGGTACCAAAGCTACCTCAATGCGACCTCAATGCGACCTCAAAGCTGCCCTCACGCGACCATCAATCCGTCCAGGTCCCGTCGGATGCCGAAATCCGAAGGCCGAAAACCGGAGGCAATCCGATGCCCGAAGTCCGAAAGGGGCTTCTTCCGATGGGCTTGCTGCCTTCGGGAGCGGCTCCGGGTTCGGGTTTCGGATTTCGAGCTTCCTTCGAGCCTCGGATTTCGGCATTCTCTGCGGATGAACGGGGAAGCGGCTCCCCAATGCCCCCAGCAGCGCCCTCCGCCGCCGCGAAGCTCGCCCACGACCTCGCCGGGCTGTTAAAGCTCTGCTTCCTGGCGGGCTTTGTCTTCAACATCCTGGTGGCCGTCTGGATCTATAGGGATATTCGCAAACGGGGCGATGGCTCAGGCATCTTCATCGCCTTGGCGCTATTGGCGGGCATCCCTGCGGCGATCATCTACTCCCTCGTCCGCATTGCCGAGAAGAAGCCGTAACCTGAGAGTAATCGGCCGCCCGTCTTAGCCGTATCCATGTAGAAGTGAACCACAGATGAACACAGATGAACACAGATTCTGAGGATGGAACTCCGGTTTTGCTTCGCTTTGCTCCAGCTCATTGCCCGGTGAGCGGGTTCCCGCCGTGCAAAAGCATGGTAATGGGCTGTCCTCATCTGTGTCTATCTGTGCCCATCTGTGGTTGTGCTAAATCGTTACGGCTTAGGCCGTAATGCAGATTCCCAGTCTGACTTGTCTTTCGCGCTGGAAAGGGCATGTCCGGCGGATTAAGCTGGGAACATGCGGAAACTGGCACTGCTGATGGCCGGGTGGCTGACTGGCCTCACCGGTCGGGGAACAGCGGTCGCCTCGCCTGAGACTGTGGAGACGGAAGCTTATACCCTCGCGCGCCAGCGCATGGTGGCCGAGCAACTCGTCCGGCCCGGGCGTGACATCACCAATGCCCGTGTGCTGGCAGTGATGGAGAGAGTCCCGCGGCATGAATTCGTCCCGGAGCGCCTGCGCGCGGACGCTTACACGGACGGTCCCCTGCCCATCGGCTACGGCCAGACCATTTCGCAGCCCTACGTCGTTGCTTTCATGACGGAACAGCTTGAACCGAAAGCGACCGACCGGGTGCTGGAGATCGGCACGGGGTCCGGCTACCAGGCCGCCGTGCTCGCCGGGTTGGTGGCCGACGTTTACACGATTGAGATCATTGGAGAACTTTCCCAGCGCGCCGCCGCCGACCTCAAGCGGCTCGGCTGCACGAATGTGCATGTCCGCGCTGGCGACGGCCACCAGGGCTGGGCCGAGGCCGCGCCGTTCGACGACATCATCGTCACGTGCGCGCCGGAGCAGGTGCCGCAACCGCTGGTGGACCAGCTCAAGGAAGGTGGCCGCATTATTATCCCGATCGGGCCGGCCGGGCATCAGGAGCTGGTGCTGTTGCGCAAGCGCGGCGGCAAGCTGGAGCAGCACGCCGTGCTGCCGGTGAGCTTTGTGCCCATGACCGGCCACGCGAACGGAAATCCNNCAGATTGAATTTCCTGTCTTTTTGCTTCGTCTTCTTCTATCTCGACTTATGAATACGAAAGCCCGCACTGCCAATACTACACTCACCCGTCGTCAATTCCTGCGCGGCGCCGCGTTATCCGCTACCGCCTTCATGGTGGTCCCAGGCTCAGTGCTGGGCTTGCGAGGGGCAACTTCGCCAAACGGGAAGCTTAACCTGGCCGGCATCGGCATCGGCGGTCAGGGGGCGCACGACCTCGGCCAGATGGAGAGCGAGAACATCGTCGCGCTGTGCGACGTGGATAAGAACTACGCCGGCCGCATCTTCAAGAAATACTCCAAGGCCCAGCAGTTCACCGACTACCGGCAGATGCTCGACCAGATGAAGGACCTCGACGGGGTCGTCGTCGCCACGCCCGATCACCATCATGCCTTCGCGGCGATGGAGGCCATCAAGCGGGGCAAGCATGTCTATTGCGAGAAGCCGCTGACGCATTCCGTGTGGGAAGCGCGGCACCTGGCGCAGGCGGCCCACGAGGCGAAGGTGGCCACACAGATGGGCAACCAGGGCCAGGCGTCCGAGGATACGCGCCGGCTCTGCGAATTCGTGTGGGCCGGGGTCATCGGCGACGTGCATGAAGCGCACATTTGGACCGACCGACCGTCGCAGGGGTTGTTTAACGAGTATTGGCCGCAAGGGGTCGCGCGGCCTACGGACACCCCGCCGGTGCCCGCGACGCTTGATTGGGACCTCTGGCTCGGGCCGGCGCCGTTGCGGCCCTACCACCCGGCCTACCTGCCCTTCAAATGGCGCGGTTGGTGGGATTTCGGCACCGGCGCGCTGGGGGACATCGGCTGCCACGCGATGGACCCGGTATTCCGCGCGCTAAAGCTCAGTGCGCCACTCAGCGTCCAAGCCGCCTCCACGCGCGTCAACGAGGAGTCTTACCCGCTCGGTTCGATGGTTACCTACCAGTTCCCGGCGCGCTCGGCGGAGCCCCAGGCTAACAACTGCCACGTGAAAGGGCTCAGCGGCGCCGAGGCCGGCGGTGTGGCCATGCCCCCCTGCAAACTCGTCTGGTACGACGGCGGGTTGCGCCCGCCACGTCCGGATGGCTTGCCCGATGGCCAGCGGATGGGCGACAATGGCCGCCTGCTCATTGGCGAAAAGGGGTTCATCCTCGGCAACGAGGTTTACCCCGAGTCGCTGGGCAAAAAGGCCAACACGATTCCCAAGACGATCCCCCGCTCTGCCGACCATTACCGGGAGTGGATCGCCGCGTGCAAAGGCGGCAAGGCAGCCGGCTCGAACTTCGACTTCGCTGGGCCCCTGGCGGAATCCGTGCTCCTGGGCAATGTGGCCCTGCGTGTGCAACTCCGGGACGACCTGACACTGCGCAAGCTGCTGTGGGACTCCGCCGCACTCAAGTTCACGAACCTGGATGAGGCAAACCGATTCATCCGCAACGAATACCGCGCCGGGTGGAGCCTGTAGGGAAGGGTCGGCCCTTTAAAACTCGAACCGCACATCGTCTAGCCGCGCGGCCACCTCGCCCATGATGCGGCTTTCGTCCGCCGGCGTTCGTGCAGTAAAGGTCACGCTAAACCGCAAATAGGCGCCCGCATCATCCCAGGGCACGGTCGAGATCAGCTTCTCGGTAATGAGCCATTGCGAGACCTCTTCCGCGCTCTGGAATGCAATACGGCCACCTTCTTTCTTCACAGCGGCCTTGGGCGCTTTGACGTAGAGGAAGAATGACCCTTTCGGTTTGCGGGCCTGGAATCCAGCCCCAGCGAGGATCGCCACCAACGCGCTCATCCGCCGGGAATACTTCGCCGCAATCTTTTGCGTGATCTCCGGGTGGTCCAAGCCGTGCGCGGCGGCGTGCTGGATGGCCAGGAACTGGCCGGAATCGGTATTGTCCTTCACATCCCCATAGGCCCGCACGAGCAGCTCGTTGCCCGCCACAAAGCCGCACCGCCAGCCGGTCATGTTGAATGACTTGCTGGCAGAGTGCAGTTCCAAACCCACTTCCTTCGCGCCGGGCGTCGCGAGGAAACTCAAGGGCTGACCCTCGAACACCAGCGCCGCGTAGGCCGCATCATGAATGACGACCAGCCGGTGCTGCTTTGCGAACGCGACTGCCTGGGCAAAGAACCGCGGCGTCGCACTCGCGCCGGTCGGGTTGTTCGGGTAGTTCAGCACGAGCACTTTGGCTTTCTTCAGCACCTCCACCGACACGGATTCCAAGTCCGGTAGAAACTGGTTTTGTTCTGTCAACGGCAGGTTGTGGACCCGCCCACCGAGATACTTAGCGTGCGTGCCGAAGACTGGGTAGCCCGGGACGGTCATCAGCACGTAGTCACCCGGGTTGATGAGTGCTGCCGGAAGAATCGAAAGGGCCGCCTTACTCCCAATCGAGTGCATCACTTCCGTTTCCGGGTCGATCCCCTGGACGCCGCATACCCGGTCCAGGTAACGGGCCGCGGCCTGTTTCAAGACTGCGTCGCCGTTGTCCGCGTAGCCGCGGTTCTCGGGTCTGCGGACCTCCGCGCACAGCTTCTCCACCACCTCCGGGAAGGCCATCTCATCCGGCTCGCCGACGCCGAGGTCAATGATTTCTGCGCCCGGATGGGCTGCTGTGGCGGCGCGCTTGGCCCGCTTAATCTTCTCGAACTTATAAATCGCCTGCGACTTGCCATATTGGCTGCCGCCGATGCGCTCCGCGATAAGGCTTTGAATGTATGACTCGGACATAATCTAAAAAGACCCGTCGTATTGCCAGCGGCAGGCATGGGGATCTCGTTTCGGCTGAGCAAGGTAGCCAAGCCGGGAAACTGAGGCAAGCGATAGCCTCCTGCTTCTTGTCAGCAGCAGCCTTTGCTATGTTCCGACCGCGCCAACGGCATATTATCGGTACCACCCCGGCATGGCCCTGGTCAGCCCCCGGTGCGGATCGTGTAACTATCTACACTTAAGTCACTTACACAGTGTGCTACCTCGTAAGCACCTGTGGCTTAGGAACTTATCTGTGGCTTCTAAGCTCTTCGCTGTTTCCAGCGGTAACCTGGTGTGCAGTGACAATTATTTCCAGGGGTCGGCATTGTTAATTGTCGATGAACAACCCGGTTCAACGCTCTTTCCGATGGAATGGTTACTGGGCTTGCCTGAAGGATCACGCGCCAAGCGGTGCCCCGGCTCTGGCCCTTTACGGGTCTCCCGCGTCTCGGTGCCCCCTCCGAATCAAGTATTGTTGTTCGATATCAGCGGACCCGACTGGCCCAGGCGCGGTCGGCTCAGCAGCTTCGCCCCCTTGGCGATACAGGCATCCTGCTGCTCGTCGGTCAGTAACAGGCTGTATTTCCTCGAAGCGTCGCCGAAACGGTCCCGCCAGCACTGTTGTCTGGCAGTGCGGGGATAGGTCGGTTTGAGCCGAACACCACCAGGATGGCGTCGAGTTTCATGGACTGCTCGCCACACGTAGGAGGCGATAACGCCCTCGCCAAATTCGTTCCAGGCGTAAATGGTGAAAACGCCTTGTCGTCCGCCGCCGGGCAACGGCAGGCCAAGGTTGGCCCCCGAGGCAAGGCCGGACGTCATGTCGCGCAACTCAGCTTCCCATTCGGCGCACATAGAGACTCAGTGAGAGGTTTCACGCGCTTCTCACGCCCGCAGGCCCCTGGTTTCACAACCTGGGAGTTGACCGTTAGACGGCGTCAATCCATTGCACGACCGCAACCCGCCAGCGATGCAGCCGATCTCGCACCGGCTGGCTCCCGGCGAAGATGACGATCAGGAATACTCCCGCAAAAACTCCCAATGCCACGTTCACCGGCTCTGGCACTGGGGCGATCGTTGTCTGCCCAAAGCTTATTGTCACATTGAAATTTTGCCACCCGTTAATGTTGCCGGCCAAGGTGTAAGTGGCATCCGCGTTGCCCCAAAGATTGAGTTCGTTGCCATTGGCTTGGGTGAACAATAAGCCATAGTCGTCCAGGAGAGGATTGGCGATGGGGTACTGGGGATTACGAGTGGGATACACCGCGTTGTTATACCAGTACGCCCCGGCTGTTGATGTCAAGTAGTTTGGATAGGAGGCGTTTCCACGAGCCGTGAACAAGTTCCAGCCGCCACTCGCCTTCCCGCCAGTCACGGTGAGGAAGCCGCTGACGGCATAGTAATAGTCATTGGCCATTTCGACATCAATTTGCCCGGAGCCAACATCACCGTGTCCGTCGTCGAAGGTGATGTTGTACAGACCGGCGCCAGCCTGGGTCATGATCCCCAAAACCAGAGCGGCGAACAGTGTTAGAGTCTTAAGCGTTTTCATCAGGCGGAATTGACTTGCGGGAGATAGAGCGGCAGAACATGTCGTTTTTTCACACAAGGCTGACACACATATAAGCTGTTGATTCGGCTGATATTCGCTTTCTAAGGGACTAAACAGTCCCCGAAGGTGAAAGAGCACAACGCGGGCCAATCTCAATAAGCGCAGCCATATTTGCAGTTGGTGCATGGGTTTTTGAGGCGAGCGCAGGTAAAAACCGACTCATCCGAGAGGTTTGGCTCTGGAAGGCTGTGCCGCGGCCGAGTAATCACCCCGGCCGGCGTGTTTGTTTCCGCCTGCGGCTTCCAGTTGTGCCCCCGACCACGTAGCAGTCCCCACCCACCGTCCCGCTCCGGCACGCGGACGGCGGCGGCTGGGCACCAATCAGTCAGCTTGTTCTCCCGTTTCTGTCAAAAGGCCGAAAACCGCGTGGATGGCGTCGAGCTTCATGGTCTGCTCACCGCGGGTCGGGGCGACGATGCCACCCTCGCCGAATTCGTTCCAGGCGTAGATGGTGAAGATGCCTTGTCGTCCGCCGCCGGGCAGTGGCAGGCCGAGGTTGGCACCGGACGCAAGGCCGGACTTCATGTCGCGCAACTCAGCTTCCCATTCGGCACGCGTGGGGAATTTGAAACAAGGACGCGGATCGGCCCAAGGGCGAGGACACCAGCCCGCTGCGAGGTATGGGACGTATGGGAGGAAGTCCGTGGTGTGAACTTGTCGGGCCTCGCGCGCCGCCTTGGCCAGGATTTCGTAAGGATAATCATCCGCAGTTTGCTTCAGATTGGGCACCTCCATGTAGGTAGCGGTGAAGTCAAAGAGCTTTGCCAGCGGATGCTCGGGACCGATGTGTTCGGCCGCACCCACGCCACAGCCGATCAGCATCTCGCCCAAGCCGGCCTGCCGCGCAGTCTGCCGCAGCACGTCGAGTCGGGCGCGGGCGCGAGCGGGGTCCCCACCGTTTTGTTTCAGAAAGTAATGGCCCCCATGCACCTTGAACACTAGGCGCCCGCCGACACGTAGGTAGTTCGGGTGCCGCAGCGCCTTGAGCCAAGTTTGGAGGCAACGGTCCCAATCCTCATCCGTCGCCACGTCAAACGGCGGGTGGTTGCAGAACTCGATCATGAATCGCAGGCGCCTGGACTCGGGCGAAGCCATGAAGTTGGCAAGGCCGCTTTCAGTTAGCGCCACATTCGGTTCACGCTCATGTCCAGGCGGATTGTAATACCAGAGGATGGAGAAGAAATCCACGCCTGCACCGGCGGCAGCCGCAATCTCGCGGTTCATGGTTTCCTGCTCGTTGTACTCCCCCAGCAACGGCACCCGTTCCGGGAAGCGCAACCGCCAATCCTCACCACGCCGGTCCTGCCATTTGTTCGGGTGCGGCTTCCACCAGCCAGGGAAGTAATTCACCCCCACCAGCACATCCTTTTCTTTTTGGGCCAATTCCTCAGCTTTCTTGCGGCATGGCACAATAGTATTGTCGAAGCGCTGGATGTAGCCGCGGAACGAGCCGGCGTCTTTGCAGTCGGCCAACCATAGCCGCTGGAACTCCGCCTTCAGGCCCTCATAGGTCTTGGCCAGGGACAGCAACTCCTCTGCAACCTGGGCGCGCGGAACATTGGTATCCAGGAAATGGCCCCGCGCAATTAGCTTCCGGCCCATCGCCTCATAATTGCGAGCCGTGAAGAGCAGCCGCTCCAGCACGTCCTGGTTCTGCCGCACCTGTCTCCGGGCTTGCTCCAAGAGCTTCTCCGCTTCGAGCGCGGGCTGGAGGATCCCCTGCCCTGCGCGACCGGGCTCAACGATGTCTAGAATCTTGGGATCGCTGAATGGGTCGCCGAAGAACTCGTAATAGTAGCGCCCGAAGGTGCTGTTGCCGGTGTAGGCCGGCTCGTCGATGCCGCCCGCCGCGTTCCGCAGCTTCAGCTTCTGTCCGTTGATGTTCCCCACCAGCAGGATGGCTCTGGCGATGGAGTCATCGGCCGCGCCGAAAAAGAGGTGGCAATAGGCTCGGTTGAAGTAGTCGCGGTCAAGCTTGGCTCCCGTCCAGGCGGAGGCAGCATGATAGACGAACGGGAACCAGGTCAGCGGCGGGAGGTGGTAGTGCCCGTCGTCGCCCCAGTCACAAGTGGTGCTGCCCACGGCGCCGTATTGCAGCCCCCGGCTAATCTCGATGTCGGAAAAGTCCATCGCGTGGCCCACGTAGGGCATGATGTGCCCATGCGAATCGATCCACGGCGCTGCCAGGAAATCCAAGCCGAGCTTCTGCAGCCGCGGGAAGTCCTTCTCCCACCCGCCGTAAAACTCAGCGGTGTAGTAGCAGCCAATGACGATATCTTTGGGCAACCGTTCGATGACCGAGCCCAGGCCGGCCAGGGAACCTTCGGCGGCGAGCTGGGCCTGGATGATCATGAGGCGCATCCCGTGCCGGGCGACGGCTTCGCGGATCTTGAGCGCGTATTGGAAGGTCTGCTCGTTCAATTCCGCCTGGGTGGTTCCGGTCTTCTTGAAGGCCGCGTCGTCGATCTCGGTAATGTCCACGTTGAGGAACTTGCCCGGGAGGGCATCGCAGACTTCGTCAACCAGGTTGGTAACGAAGGCTACCGCCTCCGGTTTGCGAATATCCACCGTTCCGCCATCCTCGACCATGAACTTCCGGTAAGGCGGCTTCAGGCCGATGTTGTAGAAGTGGCCGAAGACCTGCATCAGCGGATGCACGTCCATATGGTAACGCGCGGCACAGTCGAACAGCTCGCGGCCCTCGGCGCGAGTCAGGGCCTCCGGCGGCGCGATATCCGGGTATCGCTGCCAGGCGAACTCGTGCTCTATGTATAGCTCGAACATGTTCATCTTGGCCTCCGCAGTCACCTGGGCGAGCCGCTTCAGAGATTCCAGCCTCGGCATCTGGCCCCGGCTGACGTCGTATTGGAACCCGCGGTAGCGCAGCGACGGCCAATCCCGGATGAACAGGCCGGGCAATTGGGTGCGGCCGTTGGCAATCTGAGCCAGTGTTCGCGCGGCGTAGTACAGTCCCTGCTCGGTTACCGCGCCGGCGGTGATGCCCGCACGGTCCACGCGCAGGCAGTAGCCTTGTTCTCCCAGGCCCGCCAGGTCTTCGTGGCTGAACGCCTTTACGCCAGCGGGGGGTGTTTCATGCGGACACAGCGCCAGCAAAATGCAGCCTTTGCCAGGCTTGCGTGTGGACGCCTTGAGCTGAATACCGCAGCGCTCTTGCAGCAGCGCCGGGAAATCGGTCATGAGCCGCGGGTCACTGCATCCGACCAGCCGGATGCCCTTGCATTTCTTGAGATCAAATGCCTCTCCGTTCGTGACCACGGCCTTGGGCTGCGGCAGGAGCCAGGTGTCGGCAGCGGCGAGCATCCGCGCAACATTGGTGGGGTTGGTTTCGAGGAGAGGCACAGCCGGCAAAGCGCGGCAAAGACCCAGCGGAACAAGAAAGGCAGACAGGAGAATTGAAGACAGGAAGATGAAGCCAAATGCTATATTCCTGTCTTCAATATTCCTGTCCTTACGCGGCCCGGCGGCCCCGATGCGGCAATTACTATGAGCTGTGGCAGGTAACCGCGTGGGGAGCCGATCACCGTTCAAGGAACCTGGGCTGCCAGCACAATCGCTTCCCCCTTGCGTCTTAACGCTGTTGTTGTTCATTTCAGGTGGCGGGTACAGCCTAATCCGCCTATTCCCCGATGATCTTCACCAGCACGCGCTTTCGGCGGCGGCCGTCGAACTCGCCGTAGAAGATCTGTTCCCAGGGACCGAGGTCGAGCTTGCCTTTGGTGATGGCCACGACGACCTCGCGACCCATGACCTGCCGTTTCATGTGCGCGTCGGCATTATCCTCACCCGTGCGGTTATGTTGGTACTGGGAGGTGGGGGCGTGCGGCGCGAGCTTTTCGAGCCAGACGTCGTAATCGTGCAGCAGGCCGTCCTCGGCGTCGTTGATATAGACGCTGGCGGTGATGTGCATCGCGTTGACCAGGCACAAGCCCTCCTGCACACCGCTCTTGTGAACCAACCCCTCGACGGTGCGGGTGATATTGATGTAGTCACGCTGGTGAGGCGTCTCGAACCAGAGGTGCTCAGTGAGTGATCTCATGCACTCCTTATGCCTGGTGCCAATCGGCTTCGCAACCGGGAATTGGGTGTTTGCGCGTGCCCACGTGCGCACGATCCCACCCCTGAAGCCACAATGGCTTTAGGGGTGGGATCGTGTGCCGGGGGCTACATGGCCAGCCATTTCCCATCACAAGTGCTTGTTGGCGAATGATTTACGCTTGTGGCCCTGAGTCACGGTTGTGCGGGAGTGACCAGCCTGTAGAAACGCGCGGTGCCGAGTGCGGGACTGGTATCGGGGACAGTTACGACGCCGTTAGTGAGTTGAGCGGCGACATCGGCCAGCTTCGACCAACCGCTCAACAGATTGGATGAGGAAAGGACAGTGTAAGTCTTTCCAGCCACCGCCTTGAAGCTAATAGCGCTGTTGGTCTGCCCAACCTCGACCGAGTCGAGTTTCAAGTAACTGTTGGAGTCCGTCGGATCGGTTCCAGCCAGGTACTCCTGCAGGTTACTAAAGCCGTCGTGGTCGGGGTCCGCATCCGGTCTGGCGCTCGGGGCGGCGATGGAACCGAAATACTGGATTTGCCAGGCGTCCGGCAGGCCATCGCCATTGGTGTCCAATGGATTGAGGGTGTTGGGTTGGGCGGCGGTGGGTGCGCCGACAAACCAATTCGCGGGATCATTGCCATAGCTGGCAGGTGCCAGACGTTGGAGCGAAGATCCGGTGCCGCTGGCGCCGGTAGGCCAAGGGGAAGCGGCCGAGTAGTTGATTTGGTCCACCAGGATGTAGGGGACGAAGCCGGCGTCGGGATGGGGCGGCAACTGGGGAGAGTCGGGCCGGTAAAGGGCGATGCTTTCGCCGGAATTGGCGAGGTGACCGGTGTAGGGGCCAAAGAGGGAGACGGGGTTGGTCAACTGATAGCGACTGAGGAACTCGGCCAGGGCGGGTTGGTCAATGACGGGATCGAAGCTGACGATCAGCAGGCAGCCGCCAGCGGGCAGGGTAACATTCCGGGGGAAGCTGTAGGCGATGCCGCCGGAGATCGCCCAAGTGTTGGTCGGAGCCGCAGGATCATAGAGCGGAACGGCAGACGGTGAAAGGTTGAGCAGCTCGACGTATTCGTCCTGGACATTGTCGGTGATGCCATCCTGGCTGGGGGGATCGTACATGAGTTCATTGATAACGACCGGCCCGACGAGCGGATAGGCATTGGGCGCGCCGGCACCGGTGCGGAACTCCTCGACCGTTGAGGGATTGTCCACGCCGAAGGTGCGGGCACTCATGGCAACAAAATCAACCTGGCCGATGCTATTGGTGTAGAGCCCGAAGGAAACGCCATTCGCGGCCGCGCCAAAGGTTGCAAACGCGCGATAGCCTGTGAGGTTGCCGCTGGCGTCGGCCGGCGAGAGCCAGGCCCTGTCACCGTGCGCGGAGTTGAAGGTGAACGGAATCGCGGAGCCGTTGGTCGGATTAAACTGGTACTCGTAGAGCACTTTGTAGCCGTACGCAGGGAGGATCGTCCCGTCTGCGATGCGGTATTTCTTCAAGTCATCCTGGGAGTTGCTGACGAACCAGCCGGAGAGGTCCACGGCGGCGGCCGTGGGATTGTAGAATTCGATGGCGTCTTCGAGCGGGGGGTCGGTGTGGGTGAGGACTTCGTTGACGACGACATTCGAGAGGGGAAGGAAGTTGCTCTGGGCGGGCGAGACGGTGGTGGTGAAACTGACGAGGTTGGTCGAGCCGTCCGGGAAACGGCCTTGGGAGACGCCGGTTTGCTGCGCGCCGAACGTAACGGAAGTGATCAGTGTGCCGTCGGGAGAAAATAGGGCGACGGATTCGCCGGATTTGCTGAGCTTGAAGTTGACGTGGTCGGGGCCAGCGCCGGGTTGGCTATCGGCGAAGAACTGCACGAAGCTGTTACCGCCGGCGCCGATGAACGAGAGCGGCGGGATGGGCGAGAGTGTTTTCTCCGTGAGGGTATCAGTAAAGAACAAGCCGCCCAGGGAGACGGGCTGGGTGCCGCTATTGAACAGCTCAAACCAATCGCTCCCGGTCGTGGGGTCGGCCATCCATTCATTGACCGAGAGGCTGGAGGCATCGCCGAGGCCGGCAGCCGTGTTGGGGGTGGCTGGGCTGGGGACGGTGAGGGTCCAGACGCCGGAGCCGTTGGGGACGCGGCCGATGGAGACATCGGGGGTCTGGAGACCGTAGGTCAGCGAGTCAATCAGCCCGCCGCCATTGGTCGGGCTGTTGAAGAAAAAGAGGGAACCGCCGGTGGCACCGAGGGAGAAGCCGGTGTTCGTGGGCGAGCCGGGCAGGTTGTTGTTGCAATACAGCAGGAAGAAGCCACCGGAGGGCAGCGTGGTGCCTGGAGTAAAGACGAACTTGCGGGGGACATTGGGATCATCGCTGAGGCTGAGGTCGGCAAGGGCGACGACGTTGGTGGCGGGGTTGAACAGCTCGATCCAGTCGGAGGTGGTGCCGGCGAGGTTGGTCAGGGTGCGGTTGCTGGCGAGGACTTCGTTGAGGACGACCGGCACGCCGACGGTCGTGGTGATGATATTAGTGGAGGTCTGCAGGGCGCTCAGCAACATGCCAAAGACATCGTCCGAGCTCGAGGTCGCGGTCTGGTGCACTTCGACCGCCATGACATTGTCGCCGGTGACGAGGCTGTTGGTGGCGAAGGATAGCAGTTCGGCGAGGCCTTCGTTCGGCTGGTTGCCGGCGAGCGTGTTGTAGGTGACGGGAGCGGTCATGCGCAAGGAGCCGACTTGGGAACCATTGAGGTAATAGACGGCTCCGTCGTCAATGTAGTTGGTTGAGAGCAGAGCGAAGTTGGTGAGCCCGCCGTTCCACTGGAAGTGAGTGCGGTAATAGACGGTGATCTTGCCGCCGTTGGTGTTCGGGGGAGGAACGTAGGTATTAAACGGATAAGGGTATTCAGAAGGGGTGGTTTCGTAACCGAACAGGCCGGTCCCACTGCTCCAGGCGGAGTCGTTGTAGCTGGCCGGGATCCAAGTGGTGCTGAGGTTGGTGCCGCCGGAGTTGTTGTATTTCCAGGAGTTGGTGATCGTCAGCAGAGGAACGGTCAGGGTGGAGACGTTGGTGACCGTGATGGTGCCGTTGGGGGTGGGGTTGGGGCTGCCCGGGGTCGGTTGAGAGAAGCTGACGAGCGTGTCGCTGCCGCTCGGAGAGCGGCCCTGGGCGACATCCGTCTGCTGGGACCCATAATTGATGGCGTCAATCGTGGTGAGGGCCGGATCGGAGAGGATGATTATTCCCACTTCGGCATCGAGTTTGAAGTTGAGGTGGTCGGCGCCTTGGGTGGTATCGCCATCCGCCGTAAATGAAGCGTAACCACTGGCGGCGATGAAGCTCAAGGCCGAGATCTGGTTCAGTCCTGGCGCGCCCTCAGCATTCGAGAGATAGAGACCACCCAGTGCGACGGGCCGGGTCGCCGGGTTGTAGAGTTCGATGAAGTCGTTCTTGGCGAGGAATAGCTCGCTGGCGAGCCATTCGTTGATCTTCAGATTGTCCGGGTCGGCCAGCGGGACGGCGAGGTTATTGGTGCCGAAGGTGGGCTTGCAGAGCACCCAGGTGCCATCGGCGCCACGGCCCAGGGAGAGGTCGGGGATCTGGATACCGAAGACGACGGAGTCAAGCAGCGCGCCGCCGCCGGCGGATTTGTCATGGAGATAGACCGCCTCGCCACTGCCGTTGAGATTGAAGCCGAGGTAAGTGCCTGGCGCGCCGGTCTGGCTGTCGGCATAAAGGACGAGGAACTGGCCGGGGCCCAGCAACGGAGTCCCGGCAGGGAAGGTATATTTATAGGGCAGGGTAGCGTTGTCGGTGAGTCCCATCCCCGAGAGATCAACCGGGGCGGTGCCATAGTTGTAAAGCTCGATGAGGTCGGGTGTGGCGCCGGCGTTGGTAAGGGTGGTCGAGTTGAGGGCGAGAATCTCATTGAGGCGAACGGTGGGCAGGGCGGGAGGGACGTAGCTGGTGTTAACCGTCCAGGTGTGGGAGGTGGTCACGAGCGCATCGGGGCCGAAAGCGGGGTCGTCTTGATACCAGCCGGAGTCGCGCAAGCCGCTGACTTCGACGTGGTGCGGTCCGTTGGCGAGACCGCTGAGCGTGATGGGGGTGGTGGTTGGGGTCTGGGCGCTCCAGGCGCCGGAGTCGAGCTGCCACTTGTAATCGACGTAGCCTGCGCCGTTGGGCCAGCCGGCCGCCGGTATGCCGTTGCCAGAGCGAGCCACCCCGACGGTGAGGGTGGCGGTGGTTTGGTTATTGATGGCGGGTGGTTCGCCGGCGATGGATGCGCCAATGGGAATAACGCCGCCCTGGTCGAGTCCATTCGGTCCGGTGCCGCGCGCGGGCGAGCCCGGCTGGAGGCTGAACCAATCCCAGAGCACCTGGGCCTGCTCCCAGGTGGAGAAGGCGGTTTCGGATACCTGGGGGACATGCTTGAGGAGCGGGTCGGCGATAACATTATTGGTGCCCGGGCCGCTCCAGGCGTAGGGGAGGATATTATTGTGTAAGGTGACAGTGGTCTGGGCCGGGTCGTAGTTGCGAACCAGTTGCTCCGCGTCCAGGATTACATTGCCTTCCAGGTAGAACCCCAGCCCGAAGGTAGTCAGCGAGGGGGTCGTGTCACGCACATTGACGACGCCCGAGGCAAAATCTTCGCCGCCGGTCTTGGTTGTGTGGACCATCGTGTTGTTGATTAACGTAAAGAAGTTTCCCTGTTTGGCGGTGGCGGCATTGTCGCAATCAAAAAAGAGGTTCCCGATGAGGGTGATTTCCGACGTGCGCACGCCACCGCTGCCGGAGCCGAAATCGTAGTTTCCTCCGGAGACTCCCGCCGAGGAGTCCGGCGCGCCGTTTCTGTGGATGTGGAGGAAGATGTTGTGCTCGATCCAGGCATCGGTGCCATCCAGGTCGAGGCCGTCGTCGCTGCCGCCGCTGAGCACGTTGTTGTAGTATTGGATGATGGGCTGGCCGAGGTCACGGTTGCCGCCGGTGAAATCCATAATGTCATTGTAGCCGGTAGTGCTGCCGAAGAAGCAGTCGCGCACGATGCCCCGGCCGCCGGCTTTGATACCGCCGTTGCCATGCACGAGCTCGAAGGGGGCGGTGGTCGTGGGGAACACGCAACTGCTGATCAGGAAGGAGCTGCTGTCCAGTGAGAGGTATTGATAGGTGGTCGTACCGAAGGTGGTGTGGTCGAGGGCGAGTGTTCCGCCAGCGACTTCGATGCAGGTAGTGCCGTTGGCTTCGAAGAAAGCATAGGCGATGCTGGTTTCGGGCGAGCCGACCGCGCCGTTAATAGTCAGGCCGCCCCACGAGACTCCCGAGCCGGGTGCGACGGTAAAGCGGATAGGGGCGGCGAGGGTGCCTTGAGCCAGCAGTTGGCCGCCGTTGGCAACAATCAGATTGACGCCGGAGCCGAGATAGACGCAGGCGCCCGGCTGAATGGTAAGGGTCGCGCCGCTGGCGACGGTGAGGCTGGAGGTGACGCTATACGGGCCACCGGCGGCAGTCCAAGTGGTGTTGGCGGCGATCGTGCCGCCCGCGGTTGTGACGCTGCCTTTGTCATACCACACATCCACATTGGTCTGGGCGAACGCGACGCCGTTGGTGTCGAGGGATTGGACCAGCAGGCGATTGATGCCTGGGGTCAGGGGCACGTTGGCGGCCGACCAGGTCCCTTGCCAGGCTACCCAGGTGGCCGGCGAGCCGTTGACGAGGACGGATCGCGTATCTATGGCGTTGGCAGTGCCGGAGAGGGTGACGGACGGGGTAGTAGTGTGGGGGTAGCCGCTTTGGACGGCGAGGCCGGTGCTGACGGTGAGGGTGAGAGGGATTTGAGACACGACGTAGCTGACCTGGGCGGCGTTGAACGCCTTCATCGTGTCAATGGTCCCCTGGGGCACAAAGCTGTTGAGGAGTTGGTCGAGCAGGGGATTCATCTGCGCTGGGGAGAAGGCGGTATCGGCATAGGTCTTGAGCCAGCGATAATAGCTCGGCGCAAAGGCCGGAGTCTGCATGAACCGCGACATGACGGACAGGGCGTTCATGCGGAAAAGGCTGTGGCGGGGCGGGACCGTGGTCAGGCCGCGGCCCATTACGGTATCCATGTCATACGAGAGGGCCAGGAAACGGGTGTCGAGGGTGCCGCGGTAGAGAGCGTAATCATCGCCGGTGCCGTTGGCGAGGCAGGTCTCGTCGTTATCAAGAAGGGTATTGACGGCCATGTATTGCATCCATTCATCCACATTGATGCGGCGCTGGACATCGGCGACGTAATTGGCTGTCTGGTAGCCATTGGCCGAGTTGAGGACTGCGATGAGGTCAATGAGGTCGGACCAATCGTTGGTGAGGAGATTGTTCTGTTTGAAATAGGCGTTGGTGTAAGCGCCGACCGAGTAATTGGCGCCTTGCCAGGTGAGGTCGGCGACGCCGTTGAGGGAGGAGTCGCAGAGGGCGGAGTCGCGAATTCCGCGGTAGGAATTGCCAAGGGGATCAAGGGCGAAGGCGCGCTGGACGAAATCGTTGTTGTATTGCTCGTTGGCGGAATAGGAGCCGAAGGAATTATTGTCCGGCAACCCGGGCAGGCTCATGAGGTTGGTGCTATTGATGCGCACCTGGACGGCGCGGGATTCGGCCATGGGGACTTCGAGTCGGCGGAAGACGGCGCTGCCAAGCACCTGGCTGTAGGCGTATTGGGAATTAAGGTTGATGCCGGTGAGGTTCTTCCAGGCCCGGTCGCCCGGGATATTGACATGGTAATTGTTCGGGTTGGACTGGCGTGAGCCGTGGCCGCGATTGCGGACGCCGGTGTTGTAACGGACTTGAGTTGTGGTGCCGCCGGTATTGACGCCGTCGGTGGTGATCCAGGTGGCGTTCATCTGGGCGTCGCTGTCGGAGTCGGGGCATTGCCGGCCTATCGCGTAGATTTCGGCCCGCTCCATCTCGGTCATGACAATGCGATAAAGGGGCTGGCTGCCGGTGTAAGTGCCGGTGTCCACCTGGTAGAGGAGGTTGGCCGTGCGCAGGGAGTTCGTGGGCGGCAGGACGTTGGGATAGGTGCGGAGGTGGCCTTCGAGGTCGCTCGCCTGGAGATAGAACTCAATGACGGTCCCGGCGGGTTGGGCCGGCAGAATGGCGGCGAAAATCCCATCGGAGGCCAGGCCGTCATTATGCGCGCCATCGTCGAACATCGCGGTGGCGGTGAAAGCGGGCGGGTTGGCAGTAGTCGCGTTGCGGTAGTACAGGGTTGCCAGCACGCCGTTGGTATGCTCATCGGTGATGCGGGCGCTGACGGTGACGACATCGGTGGGGTGCGGGACCACGGGGGAATGGGTAACGCTGGTGACAAATGGCGCGACGTTGGTTTGGGCAATGGAATTGGCCCGGCCAGGCGTGCCATTAATCACCGCACTCGGGCCCCAGTTCAGGGCGTAGGAGTTGGGCAAACCTGAGTTGATCAATTCGAGCGACGCCCCCGCCCCATCGTATGGAGCGGACCATTCCCAACCCCGATGCGCGTACATGGGAGCGCTCAAATAGCGGACAGCCCAGTCGCCGTCATGGGAGTAATGAACCTCGTTGACGACATTTCTACCGGCGTCCGCGAGAATCACGTGAGCGCCCAGGGGCGGGACCCAGCCGGCGAGGAAGTTGGTCACGCCGGGATACTTGGCGGCAAACGCCGAGGCATCGGCGGCCACGACCAGGTAGGTCCCGGGGACCAGCAGCGTGTTGGCGGGAAACGAATACTGGAGGCCCTTGGTGAAAGCCCAGCCGGAGAGGTCGGCGGTGACGGTGTCCGCGTTATAAAGCTCGACGTAGCTCTCCTGCAGGTTTCCCGAGGCGGGAAAGTACATGATTTCACTGATGACGACATTGGTGGCGCGGGCGGCGGGCGTGGCAACCATCGCGAGCGCGGCGGCGATCAGAATTCCAGGGGTGGTTCTCATAGGCGAATGAAACTGATGAAAGGCACTATATCAGGCTATTAGATTTCACCCGTGAAGGGAAGCTCTTTCGACGGGCCGGCGTACGGCACTGACTCCGTCAGTGCGGTGCCGGCAGGCAGCAGCGGAGCACGCTACTCCCGGGCGTTCCGATTCCCGTAAACCGGTTCAAAGCTCCGGGGCCAGGCCGCACCTGGACCAAGCCTGCTATCGCGGATGAACTGCCACGCGAAGCGCTTGGAGTGCGTCCAGCTTGCTGGCGCTGTCGTAAAGCCGGGGAGGTTCGAAAGCGGGAGCAAGCTCCACGCACTCCAAACGCTTCGCGCGGTTCGGCTGCCGCTTGGCCATGCTGGGTTAATCACGTCTTTGCGGTTCTTTGATGCATCACGTAACTAATTGAGAATATGTAGCTTTGATAAAACCCTTGATCGAGAGTTCTGAGATGGGAGTCTTATCCGGGGTTGTGCTTTCTGCCGGTCGCGATGAGGTGGAACATGAAGGCGTTATCGTGCCGGGCCTCGATGGCGCTGAACTCCGGCGCAAGAAGATCCAGAAAGAACTCAAGCGGCGGACTGGTCATAACATGGCTGCCGCCCACGTCATCATGCCGCCACTCGGTATAATCCGCCGAGCGGGGCTTCACGGCAAATCCCGTCCGTCCGGCGAAGTGCGAGAGGTTGAAGCTTTCCAAATCGCGGGCAAGCAGCACTTCCATGTAGAGGGCGCCCCCGGTTCGAATCCAGCGCACGGCCTTGCGGAGCAGCGCGGCAATCCGCTCCTGACTGCCAAGGTAGCAGTACCCCGCCCAAAAGTTCGTTACGAGGTCGAAGGAGGCTTCTGGGAAAGTAACACGGGCCATGTCCTCGTGAACGAATGCCGCGCCGGGCACGCTCGCTCGTGCCCGCGCCAATTGAGCCTGGCTCAAATCCACTCCAACCATGCGGGCCCGGCCCTGAAACACTGAGAAATGCCAGGATTGTCCGCAGGCGAGATCCAGCCAGTCGGGCATTGGGGCCGCCAAGCCATGAAGCACCGCCGTCAGATTCCTGACATTGAGATCGTGCTTGTTCCGCCACGGCTTGATGTAGAGGGACGGATAAGCTGTGGCATAATCATCGCGATAAATGGCCGCGGCCCCCTCGTCGTAAGCCGGCGCCATCACCTCACTCGCTTCAGCTTGAGTCGGTTTGTCCATATCTTCTCATCCTGAGAGAAGGGGATTCCTTAAACGATTTGGCCCGGTCCGGGTGCGATGTCCCCGGGACTATACAGATAGTGGGCAACGTCCCCACGCACCACTGGTGCGTCCGGCTGAATATTCTGGATGCAGCACCAGTGGAAGCGCGCAATGTCCGCCGGGAACGGAGCCGCCTCACGGTTTGTCGCCTCCCAGCGGCGGAGCACCTCTTCGCATTCCGGCAGTGGAATGAGGTGCGGCGCGTGGTTCCCGTAGAAATGAACGGAGAAATCACCCCGCCGATAGAACTTCGGATGATTCTGGAGATTCTCCACATACTTGATCCGGCGGCGGTCTGCCGGGTTCTGACGGAGCAGCCAGATCATTGCTTCCTGCTCGCCAACGCCATTCCAAACTTCCTCGTGGCAGACGTACTGCGTTTGCTCGTAAGCCCGCTGGAGGAATGCCCGGGACCAGGCGGAGGCGCGCATTAGAAACACGCCCGTGTTAATGGGCATCCGCTCCAGGCCTTGCGCGGCCGGAATGCCGAGGAAGCGGTAGAATTCCTCGTGTGACTGAACCACCATGTCGTAATCGGGATCACATAGCTCTTCCAGCCGCCGCGCCTGATCAAAGATGAGCGTGTCGCTGTCCGCCCAAAGCACCCACGAGTGCGTCTCAAACGCTTTAAGGATGGCGGGGATCTTGGCCCAGCAGGCCGGACGATCACGTGCCACCGATACGTCGCAGATGAACGGATAGCCCTGGCGCTCGCAATACCTTCGCCGGTTCTCCACCGCCATCCGGCCCAACCGGTCGTATTTGAAAGTGTAATTGATGGCGGGGACCTCGTTAAAGGTAATGACGGCGATTTTACATTCCGGGACGCTTCTCATAATTCACCGCCGTCGCAACGCCGCCGGGCGCCGATTCTCCCGGAGCTTCCGCAAACGCCCTCCGCAGCGCGCTGTGCCCCGCATCGCGTCAGCAGTCGCTTCCATCATAGGCAGATCCTCTTGAGGTAGATGTTGAGCCGGGGCGTCCTTTCCGCGTCAAGGCCAAGCCCGATGAAGGCCAGCTCCGCCGTTTCCAACAGCGTCGGGCATTCCACCGGAAGCGGGGCCAATCCAAAGAGGGCAATCGAGCGATCAATGGCTTGCATCCAATCCGCCGGGGTCCGGCGCACGCAGTGACCGCAGACATCCAGCTTCACGTCGCTGATGCTCCCGCTGGCCACGCGGAAACCGATGCTGCCCACGATCCCGGCCCGGGGGATCCGCCGATCTTCGATCACCTCGGACAGGAATTCAGAGACGGCGGCGCTTTCGAACAGTGGGATGCCGAGGTCACGGAGCGCAGCGGTTCCATCCAGCCTCCAATACAGCTTCGCTCGCGCGTTATTTGGGGTTGCTCCCTCGATGCCGACGCTGATGAGAACGGCCCGCGTGGCCAGGCGATCCAGTATTTCGTGGGCGGTTGAGGAAGCGGGCAGAATTTCGTCCAGCCAGCGGCGTGCTCGCATCCAACGCTGGCTGCCACCGCCCCATTTCGCCGTTGCGTAAAGGGCCATCCCCTGCCCCGCGAGATCGGCCGCCAGCCAGACCGCGCCGCTGGGGAGCGCGGCGCGGAAGGCCGGCTCAGCCGGGAGATTGCGTTCGATGACTGAGTCGCAAAGGGGCTTCAGGTCCGGAGCGTATGACGCCAGGACGGCTGATAGGGCTCCGCCTGCGCGATGCCACCGTTGTTCTCCATCGGCCGCTTCCGCCGCCGGGTCGGCAATCAGGCGCACCGCCGGGCGGGCGCCACTTCCGGACAGGCTGACGCTGACTTGCAGCGGCGAGCCGTCGTTGTTTAAGGACGAGCGCCAACGGCCACCGCCCCACCCCGCCAGCAGCATCGTGGCAAGGCATGCAGTTTCTTCCAGCGGCGAACCGGCCAGGCGCGCTCCCAGTTCAACCAGGCCTGATAGAGATGGTTCGACCTTTTGACTGCTCGCCGAGCCGGCGCAAGAGCAAGTCTCGCTGGGCCACGCGATCTTCACGGCAATAGCGTCCGCTGGACGAGGAGATCGAGGGCTAACAACGAAAGCAAAGCCAGATTGCGCACCAGCGTCGCGTGCGTGATGACGTGCCCGTTCAGCAGCAGCCCGCAGCCGCAGGGTATTTCCAGTCCACGCACCAAGGCCGACGCCACGCCGGCAGTGAAAACCAGGATTAGCCCGAACGCCAATACCCAAGCAATGGCATAAACCGGCAGCCAGAGGGATAATAACAGCAGCACGCCCGCCGCGACCTCTGCCGGAGCCAGCATCAGCTTGACGATGGGCAGCAGCGAGCGCGGCACCAGGCGGTAGTTTGCGACCATCCTCTCCACGGACCGGGCGCGCAAGAACTTCGACCCGCCGGATATGAGGAAGAGTAATCCCAATCTCAGGCGAACAACCGCAGTGAAGACCAGGACCATGTCGGTAATCAATCGCACCGTGCGTCCGCGGCGAAAAGACTTCGGAGCCGGCCGCAACCGGCTCCGATCCAATCGCGTCACGGGACGCTAGGGACTCTGGTAAGCAATGACGTTGCCCACCGTGCCATTTGGACCATTGGTTCCCGGCGGAGCGGTGTTTCCCGGATGACCCTGCGGCGCGGCGTTGCCATTACCGCCGCGCAGTCCGCCCATGCCAGGAATTCCGCCCGCGCCGCCGGCGCCACCGGTGCCACCCTGGCCGCCGCCCGTATCAGCTACGTAGGAAGGAGTTGGGATGCCGGTCTTGTACTGGATCGTGACGTTGCCGCCATTACCGCCGGCTCCGCCGTTGCCGCCGCGGCCGCCATTGGCTCCGTCGCCGCCCGTCCCGCCGTTCTGATCGTCTTCGCAACCCTTGCCGTTGCCGCCGGGGCCGCCCGCTCCCCCAGATCCGCCCTGGCCGCCATTGTCGCCATTGCCGCCGTTGCCGCCACGCGCGTTGACGTTGACGCCGGTGATGAATTCAGTGACCACCACGGTCAAGGAACCGCCGTCCTGTCCGGCGAAACCATCGGTCCCTTGAGACCCGTTCGTCCCACCATTGGCGGAACCTCCGACGGTCCCCCCGTTATCGCCGTCCCAGTGGCAGACGGCATCTTGCCCTTGCCCGCCGGTTCCGCCGGTTTGTCCATTGGTCCCATTGGTCCCGTTGCCGCCTGAATCACCGTGTACGTCAATGTTATAGTTTTGACCTGGCATATCTTTATCTCCTTTGTTTCAGAGTTCTATTATTGGTTCAGTATATCGGAAATGTGACCGACTGCCGTCGGGACCAGCCGCGGCGCCGCCCCTTTGATGCCTGCGCAGTTGATGGCGCCGTGGGTGCACCTGACCTGGATCACTCCCCCCTGGTCGATTGTAATATAGCGGGCGAACAAAACGGTGATGGACGGGTTGACGACGAGCCTGGCGCCGGCCGCCACGTGGATGTCCTGGAACGTGATGATGCTGACGGCCCCCGCGATAGACTTGAGCCAGGCATTCAGCGCCGGCACCTGCGACTTACTGACGGCAGAGCTGTTGCCGAATACGTAGTCGCGGGCGACGGAATACAACGTTGCGCTCTGGTCCGGAGTGTACGCCTCGTGCACCGGCATGATGGCAATGGGGCGCGTAATGGCGGCGGCCGAGTGCGCGAAGGCCGCATCCGGCACCCCGAGCCATTCCTTGAGGTCATCAATCGAATTGGGCGTCAGCCGGGACAATTGCTTGCTGAGTTTCTGGTCGGCGGCGTCCAGGGTCACGGTTTGGTTCGTCGGCACTTCCAGATCGTTGGTCAGTTGCAGCTTCGCCGCAGACAAACCAAATGTCTTCAAACGCGTTGCGACGGATGATACCGCCGGCGCGGCAGGCACTTTTGCCACTATTGATGTTCTAGTGTATTGTCCCTTAAATAGCTAGACAATGG
>PLZQ01000287.1 GCA_003152225.1 Limisphaerales bacterium
ACGAGGTTTTGGGCCGGTGAACCCAGGGCGTTGCTGGGCTGGTATGAACCAGGCCTTTGGCCTGAGAGCAGAGCGCCTCAGCGCAGGGACTACTGTTCGAAGCAGGTCCGGAAGAAGTATATATGGAACGATATAAAGAAAGCGTTGAATTCCCACTAAATCGCAGGCTTCGATGGATTCCGTCGCGCATCCTGTCTCCCCGCTTGCCGCGGCGCCGCCCGCGCATAGAATCGCGCCTGTGATTGAACCCGATATGCAATATTGCTTTTCCCGCGCGGGGTCGCCGCGCGCTGTCCGATCCGCTCCGCCAATCACCCGTTACCCATCGCGAATCGCGGCGCCAGCCGCCTCGTGGCGCTGGGTCCCTTGTTGGGGCATCACCCTTGGCCTGCTGCTCGCCTGCACGACTGCTTTCCCGCAGCCGCAGCCATCCGCACCTGCCAGGACCAGGAAGGCCGCTTACATCCCGCCGCCGGAGCCGGTAAAGACCACGATCCTGGTCGGCGCGCACAATTGCCCGCTCTGGGTGGCGGATGAGCCGAAGGTGTGGGACCAGGTCGTGCAACATCCGGAACGCACGCCGGCACTGGGCTTCTACGACCAGGCCAACCCGGAGGTCGCCGATTGGGAGACCAAGTGGGCCGTCGAGCATGGCATTAACTTCTTCGTCTATTGCTGGTATCGGGCCGGTAAGGCGGACACCGTGGAGACCAAGTACAGCTCGGCCATTGAGGCGCTGCTAAAGTCCAGGTTCGCCAACCAGTTCAAGTTCACCATCATGTGGGAGAACCAGCCGCGCGGCGGCGCTTGGGGTATCTCGGGTGTCTCGGGCGAGAGGGACTTGCTCGAAACGCTGGCGCCCTTCTGGATTACCAACTACTTCCGCCAGCCCAGCTATCTGAAGGTCGATAACAAACCACTGCTGTTTGTCTATGACGCGCACAAGCTGGCCGCTGACCTTGGCGGCGTGACCAACGTTCCCCGTGCCTTCGAGCAAATGCGCGCCGCGTGCCGACCCGCCGGCTTTGCCGGCCTTTATCTCCTGTCGGAATACCGGGGCCTCGACCCGAAGGAGTTGCAATTCAGAAAGGAGATGGGCTTCGACTACACCTTTGCCTACGTCTGGCCCATCTACAAACCCGAGCAAGCCGTGGCCATGCAGCTCGATTACATCCGGAAGACGCGTGACCTGAACATCTTGCCTGAGATCGTCACCGTCTCGCAGGGATGGACGGGCTGGCGCAATGAGGGGCCGCTCTACCGACTTCCTCCCGCCGAGTTTGAGGGTCTCTTGCGCGAGGCCAAGGCCATCCTGGCCACGATGCCACAGCAGGACTTGAGCAGCAGGATGCTCCTGCTCGACAACTGGAACGAGTGGAGCGAAGGCCACTACCTGGCTCCCCATCGGCAATACGGTTTCGGCTACCTGGATGCCATCCGCAAGGTCTTCTCCGACGCCCCCGCGGAACACAAGGACATGATCCCCGAGGACATCGGTTTCGGGCCCTACGATTCCGCCTACCAAGCCCGCCAGAAACAGTGAGCGAGCCTGCGCGAAGGCGGCGGTCAGCGGCTTCTACTAAAGGCCCCGCTTTAAGGCGACGACCTGCGGCCCAAAGGGCCAACGCTGTTGGACGTGATAGCGGCGGCGCAGGTTACTGAGCGGCGGCGGCTGGCTTCAGCCGGATCGCTTTCAAGTTCACCGGGTGCCAGCCGTCTGTGACTGGCCGGACGGCGAGGGTCACTTTGCCTGGCGCAGCGATCTCGAGCACGCCGAGCTTCGTGACCTTGAACTTGCCGTAGTCGCCAGTGACGGGGACGGCCCCGCGGGTGCGGCTCCCGCCGACGGAAACCTCCAGCGAGGCTTTGTCGAGTGAGGCGACTTCAGCCGTGACGTCGAATTTGCCTGGCCGGGTAATCTCGACAGTCCATTCGGCCCAATCAGATGGGTTGGTCCAGAAGCCGAGGTTGTTGCGCTGATCACCGCTTTCGTATTTGATTTCGTCGCCGTGGAGCCGGGCTTCGCTGGCGGGCAGAACGACCGAGCCGTCGTAGTCTTGTGCCAGGCCGGGCTGTTCGATATCGAGCGCGCCTTTGACCTTGAGAACAATCGTGGAGGAAACGGAGTCGGGCGCGGCAGCGGGCACGGAGAGGGTCAGCCCTTGCGCGCTGCTTTGCATGGCCAGCGCCTTTTTGGCCGGATCGGTGAGCACATAAGCCCGCTGTGCGGTGTTTTTGAGGCCGGGGACGAGGAGCTTGCCGTTGTCGGGCCAGTTGAAGACATGGAGGTAAAGGATCGCGCCGTCCGGGGTGAGCTTTGTGGTGCAACGCCCCCAGGACAGGCGTTTGAAGGGGCTGGCCGTCGTGTCGTAGATCGCTTCCCCGTTCGCCTTCATCCACTGGCCGATTGCCTTGAGGCGCTCGACGGAGGGGGCCGGGATCAGGCCCTCGGAGGTGGGCCCCACGTTGAGCAGGTAATTGCCGCCTTTGCTGGCGATGTCCACCAGGTTGCGGATAAGCATGTCGGTGCTCTTCCACT
The DNA here is from genome assembly GCA_003152225.1 of Limisphaerales bacterium. Classification (GTDB taxonomy): domain Bacteria; phylum Verrucomicrobiota; class Verrucomicrobiia; order Limisphaerales; family UBA8199; genus PALSA-1440. The sequence goes on from PLZQ01000287.1 coordinate 2,540, forward strand.
TGTTGTCGTAGCTCTTGTAGCCCCACGTGTCATTCATGGTCATGCAGGTCTCCCAATCGCGGCCCGGGTAGCCGGTGGCGGGGATGAACTGCTCGGGCGTCTCCGTATCGCCCTTGTAGCCGCCGCCGAGGCGGTTGTTGTGGATGATGCCGGGCTTGAGCTTGAGNNACCTGCGGCACGGCGACCTTGTCGATGTAGTCGTCCATGCTCCGCTCCTGGGCCGGGTCCCACTTGCCGCCGGCTGCGGAACCGCCGTTGTTCCAGTCCTGCGCCTGCGAATAGTAAAAGCCCAGCTTGAGGCCGTATTTCCGGCAGGCGGCGGCCAGCTCCTTCAACGGATCGCGCCCGAACGGCGAGCTCTTCACGATGTTCCAATCGTACGCCTTCGAATCGAACATCGCAAAGCCGTCGTGGTGCTTAGAGGTAATGACGATGTATTTCATGCCGGCGTCCCTGGCGGTGCGCACCCATTCGTCGGCGTTGAACTTCACCGGGTTAAACTCCTTGGCAAACGCGCGGTAGTCCGCGACCGGGATCTTGCCGGTGTTCATGATCCACTCACCGATGCCGCCGATCTGTTTGCCCTTGTAGGTGCCGGCAGGCACGGAATAAACGCCCCAGTGGATGAACATGCCGAAACGGGACTCGCGCCACCATTTCATGCGGGCGTCGCGCTGGGCGGGCGTCTCGTCGGCATAGGGATCGGGCTTGATGATTTGCGGCGAGCCCTGGATGTCGAGCGCGATGACCGAGGCCGACTTATCCGGCGCGGCAGGCGGCAGGGTGATGCAGACCGAGTTGTTGGCGGCGCTGACCTTGAGCGGCTGGCGGCCGTCGAGCAGGAACGCGCGGACCGGCTGGTTGGCCAGCCCGGAGATGACGAGCTGTCCATTCGCAGGCCAGTCATAGACGAAGAAGAACAGGCGGTGCTGGCCGGCGGCAGACTTCCCGCGCAGGCTGTCGAAAGCCCGGGCGGCGTTTTGCCGGTAGCCGCTGGCGGCGCCCGAGGCGGCGAGATCCTTCTGCGTGCAGCGGCCCCAGGCCAGACTCTCAAACGGGCTCGCCTGGGTTCCGTAGATCGCCTCGCCATTGACCTTCATCCACTTGCCGATCTCTGCCAACCGCTCGATGCTGGCGTCGGGGAATACGCCTTCGGACGTGGGCCCGATGTTGAGGAGGTAATTGCCGCCCTTGCTGGCGCAGTCGATCAGGTTGCGGATCAACGTGGTGGATGACTTCCAATTCTGGTCGTTCTTGTTGTAGCCCCAGTGGTTGTTCATGGTCATGCACGACTCCCAATCCACGCCGGGGCCGAAGCCCGTCGCCGGAATCTCCTGTTCGGGCGTGCCATAATCGCCGACGCGCTCCGCTCCCTTGTCCATGCCCTCCATGCCGGACCGGGCTTTGCCCACGCGGTTGTTGATAATGATGTTCGGCTGGAGGCTGCGCACGTAGTTATAGAGGTCCACACCGCGCTCGTGGGTCCAGGGTGCCTCCCATTCGCCGTCGAACCACAGTATGCCAATCGGCCCATAGCGGGTGAGCAGCTCCTTGAGCTGGCTTTTCATGTAGGCAGTGTAGCGGTCCATGTCGGGTGTGCCGGTGGCCTTGTCGTTCCAGGGACGGCGGGTGCCCCAATCCGGGTGGTGCCAGTCCATGATCGAGTGGTAGAAGCACAGCTTGATGCCCGCGGCGTGGCACGCGTCGGCCAGCTCCTTGAGCGGGTCGCGCTGGAACGGCGTGGACTTGATGCACCAGTCCGTCTGGTCCGAGCGGAACATGCCGAAGCCGTCGTGGTGCTTGGAGGTGATGACGATGTATTTCATCCCGGCCTGTTTGGCGAGGCGGACCCATTCCTTGGCGTCGAACTTCACGGGGTTGAACTGGCCCGCGAACTTCTCGTACTGGGACACCGGCATCTTGGTTTCTTCGAGGAACCACTCGCCGTAATTGGTCTTGCCGTCCCACTCGCCGGCGGGCACGGAATAGACGCCCCAATGAATGAACAGCCCGAACCGGGAGTCACGGAACCAGGCCATGCGCTGATCGCGCTCGGCGGCGGACTCGGCGGCCTGCGCAACAAACGGTGCCAGCAACAGGGACAAAGCCGACAGTAGAAGCGATGCTTTCTTGACCTTTGACATACTCATAGTTGGTGTGAGGTTGAACGGATCAATACCGGGGCATTGTATCGCCGACCCCGTGGTGATTGCCAAGTCCGAATCCGAAAAGGGCCGGAAGAGCCCCAGGCAGCCTGGGCAGCGCCGCTGCCTGTGCCGTTTGGCGGTGCCAAGAAGGTTTTGTAACCACAGCGAAAACACTGGAGAGAACTTCCGAGTCTCGGTGCTTTCCCGCGGCTTTAGGGTCGCATTGGGGACGCATTGGGGTAGCATTGGGGTGGCTTTAGGGACGCATTGGGGTCGCAATCGGTTGCCTATCAACACGCTTTGGGGTGGCTTTGAGGTCGCATTGGGCGGCTTGCGCGTTCTCCCGCCTCTATTTCTGCTTTCTACTTTGGGCTTTCTGCTTTTGCCCGGCGGTGGCTTGGCCGGGCTGTTCAAGGTTCGAGGTTCAGGGTTCAAGGTTCAAGGTTCCGTGTCCACCATAAGCATCCCAAATACAACCCCCCTCTCCCGCCGCCCTCGGGCTGGTCTGGGGGCACCCTGGTACCACCCTGGACATACCCTGGTACCATAGACCGCCTTCCGGATCTGCTTTTTCATCAGGCACGCTTATTCAAGTCGGTTTCATCCGGCTTTTCGGTCGCGCAGCCGTATTGGGGATTGGATGTTGGAAGTTGGATGTTCCGTGTTGGATGTTCGGTTTCCCTCGCTCGCCGTTCGCGATTCGCAGTTGGCCTTCGGTGTCCGCCACCGCCCGGATGTGCTTGAACTGCAGGCATTTACGGCGTGTTCACTAGGTGTTGTATAGGTACCCATTAGGTGTTGTATAGGGAACCACTAGGTACTGTATAGGTACCGGATAGCTGATCGCCAGTTGTACGCCGGGGATACGCCAGGTACCCTATAGCGAACCACCGTGCCGGCGCCGAGTGTCCCGGCTGGTTCCCGGAACTGTGCCATCCGGGCAGACCGGTTGTGCCAACTTGGCCCAAACTTGGGTTCACCTGCCAGGTGAAGGCTTCGGGCTTTGGTGAAGTGCCATGCATTCCTTGGTTTCCAGCCTTTGCGCCTTCGTGTCTTGGTTGTTCAACTGCGGAATTCAGGTTTAAACCCCTTCCCCCATGCGGGTCGATTGGCCATTCGCGGATCGTGGCGCCTTCCTCTTACAAATCGAGCGGGCTGCGAACCCCCAAGCCTGGCCGGGCCATCACATGCGTGTAGATCTGCGTCGTGGCCACGTCCACATGCCCGAGCAAATCCTGCAGCGTGCGGATATCCACGCCCGATTCCAGCAAATGCGTCGCGAACGAGTGGCGCAGCACGTGCGGTGTCACGCGCTTGTTCAACCGGGCCGCCCGTGCCGCCAGTCGGATTGATTGTTGAAAACTCGCGTCCAGCACATGATGCCGGCGCTTCAGCCCGGAGTGCGGGTCGCGCATTACCTGGCGAGAGGGAAACAGCCAGTGCCATTCCCACGCCGTGCCGGCGCCCGGATACTTGCGTTCCAGCGCCTCGGGCAGCCAGACCCCGGCCAAATCCGCCGCCCGGTCCTCCTCATAGAGCCCGCGCACCCGGTCCCGATGCGCGCGGAGCCGGTCCACCAGCTTCTCCGGCAGGACCGTCATCCGGTCCTTGTCGCCTTTGCCGGCACGCACCGTCACGCGCAGCCGGTCCAGATCCACATCCTTGATGCGCAAACGCAGCAACTCGGTCAGGCGCAAGCCGCTGCCGTACATCAGCTCGGCCATGAGTCGCGCCGTGCCCGGCAGGGCCTCGAACAACTTCCCGCATTCCTGGCGGGTGAGCACCGCCGGCAGCCGCCGCCCGCGCCGGGACAATTCAAAGCCGGTCAAATCGCCGGGCTCGCATCCCAGCGCCTCCCGGAACAGGAACACCAACGCGCTCAAGGCCTGTTTCTGCGTGGCAATCGAGACCCGCCCGCGCACCGCCAGCTCGCTCAGAAAGCCCTTGATATCCTCGTCCGTGGCCGACTCCAGCCCGCGCGCCCCCACGAAATGCGCCAGCCGCCAGGCCCATTCCCGGTAGGTCCGCTCGGTGCGCCAGGAATAATGCTTGAGCCGCAGCCGCTCGATCAGGCGGCTTTCCCACGCCGCCTTGCCGGTATCCGCGTGGCCCAGGCTGGGCACCCCCTCCGGCTGGGGGGCGCAGCGCTTGTGCCCCTCATGGAAGAACCAGTTCAACGCCTCCTTCCAGATGGGCACGTCGGGCGTGAGCCCCCGCCGGAGCGCATCGGACACAAAGCCGCGCGCGCTCTCTACCCCAACCCGCAGCCCGTTGCGCAGGCAATAATCCAGGTAGCCCTCGATGGCCTGAACGTAGAGGTATTTAAGCCCGCGGCCCAGCTTAAGCAGGTGAAGCGTCTCCCGCCAGTTGGCGAAGATGACCTGAGGGGCCGCGCCGGGCAGAGCGGGGGAAAGCGGGCTGGCATGGCCATTTTCCATGACTTTGTGTTTGCACTAGAAACGCTGGTAGCGCAAGGACAAAGTGTGGGCCGGCCGTCTCGCTGCCGGCCCCAAAGATTTATTCCAAACAAGTTTGACATCCTCCATCCCGTGCCCAGAATCCTCCCAGTGAATGGTATTGTCATCTGACTTTGTCTTTGAGAATATGACTTTGTCCCAAACATACTGTTAGCCGTTCACCACATCATGGCTTTGGAAGAGCGAGAATGGAGACCGATTACGTTTCAGGGTGTCAAATTTCCTGCGACGCTGATGGGCGTTTCCATCTTGGAGCCGGTGCTCGGCATCAAAGACCATGAGTTCATTGACTGGGTTTGGGGATTGCGCGTTTGCTGTGGCAGAGAGCGGAGCGCGCCAGCGGAGTTTTGTGCTCGTTTGGCACAGAGGTCGGTTGACCTGATGTTGGAGCATCGCCAGCAAGTCTTGGACGGCATTCGCGAGCGCCTCGGCCCGCAAGGCTTCGATGCTGATATGACTTTTCGTGATTGGATCATGGCATTTCAGCGCATTCACGATTTGAGTGCAGGCATCGAGGGCGATTGTGTTTGGTCAGCGCCGTTGCATCCTAACGACATGAAGGCAGCCGACTGGCAGCGTCTTGACGCTGCACTTGAGCGGGCGAGAAAGAAGTTGCTGGAGACTGGAGAGCTCGACGTCAGAGATGGATCAGATGATACCGAAAAAGGCTAACCAGAGCATGCAGCGGACCGGAGCCAGCCGTTCTGCCCCTAATGTAATCGCTGCTCAGTGGCGGCTGGCTCCGGCCGCTGATGCTCATCGTTAGATTTATGAGACCCATGCTCTTTCTCGCCAGCGTGGCACTGTGCAGCCAGCTAAGTGCCTGCTCTCGCCACGCACCCATTTACACTGAGGATGAAGTTCGGCAGTTTGTTTTGCCCGGCATTCCCCGCGAGGCGATCCTCCAGCGCTTCGGCGAGCCCTTGCGTGACTGGAAGAATCCTAAGTTCGAGGACGGCAGCACGAATATTGACGAGATCCTCTACTACTTCCTGCCGTCTCCCAATCCGCCGACCAATGCGAGTTGGGTCTTCTCCGGCTTTCAGGTGCGTCTGAAAGACGGAAAGGCTGTTCAATGGTCGGCTACGCATCGGGATACTCAGGTTGGACCATGACACATGGGAAATCTAACCCGCTGGGTGCAGGCGACGCCGGATTACCGTTCCTGTTTGATTTCGCTCGCCAACGGTCCGGCGCGCCTGACCCAGATCGTTGGGCGGTACACTGCGATTTAGTCGTATGAAGTCCTTGAGCGACTCACAGGTTCTTGAGGTCGCGCAAAACCAGAAGCGGATTCTGTGGCTCCTGCTTGCGAGCATCGCGGTGGTCATAGGCGGATTTTGTGTTGCCGCTACCGGCATTTCGGGCGCCGGCGCGCTTATTTTGGCAGCGCTCATTGTGGCAGCCTGTGGCCTCATAGGAATCATCTCAACGGTGGCGATCTATCGCCTTGCCAGAGCGCTGGAGGTGGCATGGCCGTGGCTGTATGTCGTGTGTGCATTCATACCTTACGTTAATACGGTCACTTTGCTTGTCATCAATCTTCGAGCCACTGCCGCATTGAAGCGGCGAGGAATCCGGGTCGGACTGATGGGGGGTGACACCAGAGCTGTGGAGAATCTAAAGCGGGCAGCCCAACCCGGCGCTGCACTGAATGGCGGCCCCGCGACGCTGGTTGATAATTCAGAAGTCAGTGAGGGGCCGCCATCGGTGAGTTGAATCGTTGGACGGGGTCACACGGGTCATGAAATCTTATGGTTAGCGGCGCAGCAGCCTTGGTAGCGATGTTAGTGGGATTCATCGTCAGCGCGATTTTAATCGCCGTGGCGTGGCGCGCCGTGCGGTCTGGAGTGGATCTGGCCAAAGGTGACGCCGACACGGCCTTCTGGCGGGCGTTGAAGGTATTCGTGCTGCTTTCATTTGTGACGGGGGCCATGGTGTTCGGCGCGGTTCATGGGCGTGGTCTCCATCGGGGATTGCGGGGGCTTTACGAAGCGATTTGCGCTGTCTTTGGTATTCTTGGCATGCTGTTTTTTTTGATGGCCTTGGCAGGGCAGGTGATTACCCTCGTCGTGCTCCTGCAGGCTTGGCGCCGACGTAACTGAAAGGGTCGCCCTTTACTTTGCACACTCCCCGCTGGGCGCCCTGCTTGGACTCGCAAGCGGGAAGGTCCAA
>PLZQ01000520.1 GCA_003152225.1 Limisphaerales bacterium
GCGCATTTGTTTTCGCAGCCTGCTTCCAGGCTGGTAACAGCTCAGAGCCCGGGGGTTTGGAACACCCGGTAGAAGCGTGCGGGGGAGTTGTTCGTCCCGCTGTATCTGAATTGTAACGGAACGCTGCCGGCCGGGAGGCTGTTCGTGAAGACGGGGGTCCAGTTCTTAAGGTCAGTCGAGACTTCGATCTGGCAGTCCTGGATCGGGAAAGCGATGCCATCCAGCGAAGCCGTGGTACTGGCGGCGGCCCAGTTGGTGAGGACAGGCAGCCTGGCGAAGGCTTCTGCAAACCGGTAGAAGCGGGTGGGAAGCGCCGTCCCGTTGGTATCAGTGAACTGCAGAATCTGCGTGTCGGCCGAAACGGTGTTGGTGGCGAACACAACCTGCCAGTTCTTCAAATCGGTCGAGGCCTGGACGCCGCAGGTGAACGCCGCCGTAAAGGCAAGCTGAGGCGAACCGTTGGTGGAGCGAGTCAACGCCAGCGTGGGGAAGGCCCTGAAGCTCAGGCCGCTGATGGTCGCGGACTGCGGCAAGGGTTGGGAAGCGGGGGCAAAGGCGTAGCCCGTTAGTGACGGAGTCACGAGCACGTTGGCGCCCTCCCGCAAGTTGAGGTTGGTGTAGTATCCGCCGGCATCAGTCAGGCTGACGTTCGTACCCACGGCCACTTTGACGCCGGGCAGCCCGTTGCCGCCTTGGGTAATCCGCCCGTTGATGAACGCGCTCAGCACGGCCGTCAGGCTGGTTACCGAGCCGTAGTTGTTAGCGACAATTACATCATAGACTGCGGCGGCAGACGGCTGCACACCGCTAACGGCATACGCCGGCAAAGTCGCGCCGGGGATGCTGGTCCCGTTCAGCCGCCACTGGTACGCCAGGGGCGAAGTGCTTGACGCCGTCACATTGAAGCTAGCGTTGCCGCCGACGACTGACGTCTGGTTAGCTGGCTGCGTCACGATCGTGGGCGGCCCAAACACGGTCAAGGTAGCCACGGCGCTCGTGACCGAACCGGAACTACTGCCGACCACCACATCGTAGTTACCGGCGTTGGCCAGGGTCGCGCTGGAAATGGTGTAGCTGGCGGCAACGGCACCGGCGATGAGGTTGGTGACGTTGAACCGCCATTGATAACTCAGGGGGGTGGGATAAACGGAAACCGTGAAAGTGGCACTGCCGCCAACCGCGACGGTCTGGCTTTGAGGTTGCGTCATGAAGGCTGCGACGGGGATCAGTTCGTAGGCGCCTATATCAGACAATCCGCCCTGGGGCTGCGGGCGGAGGATGCCGCGCTGGTCGGTCGCGGGACCAGCGCTCGGGGGAATCTTGTTGATGGCCGGGCTGGTATTGGTCAGGAAGGCCAGCGTCATTGTGGGGCCGCCATTGTCGGCGAGTGTGGAGGTGAGCAGCGGATCGGTATTGTTGAGGCTGGTGCCGCTCAGGCCGGGGGTGGCGTCGGAGCTGAGGTTGTAGCCGCCATCGGTGATACCGCCGGTGCTCGAAGCGTAGGCATTGCCCCCGGCAGAATTGGTCGCGAGGATTGAGTTCTGCAACAAAAAGGCGCCGGAGCCCTGGGCAATATCGCCGCCCAGGCCCAGCCCCATCGAGCCGTCGGTTCCAGCAAACCGCCCGCTGCCGCTCAAGCCGTTGGTGCCGCCCACGCTGCCACAACCGGAGAATGTGCAGTTGACCACCGCCATGCTGCCGGCATTGTACAAGCCACCCCCGAAGGCGTTACCGCCATTGCCGCCGTTGCCGCCGCTGGCTAACGTGCCGGTGCCGGTCCCACCGTCTCCGCCAGTGCCGCCGGTGACCTGATTACCGCTGAAAGTGCAGTTGGTGAGGAACCCCGTGTTGATGTTATAGACGCCAGCGCCCAGACTGCTCCCGCCTGAGGCGCCAGAAACCCCATCACCATTGGAGTCAGTGCCGCCCGAGGCGCTGTTGCCGCCCTGACCGATATTGCCGGAAAACGTGCAGTTGAGAATGACCGCATAGTTTGCGCTGTACACCGCCGCGCCCGATCCCTCCGAGCCGGCGGCGCCCGTGCCCGCGTTGCCGGCAAAGCGGCCCGTGCCGTTGGTGCCGCCGAGGCCACCCGTGCCGCCGGTAGCGCCATTTCCACTGAACGTGCAATTGCTCAACAGAAGGCTCCCGGCGCTGTAAATCGCCCCGCCCTGAGCGGGCGCACCATAACCGCCGCCGCCGCCGTCGCCGCCGTGGGACAACGTGCCGCTGCCATTGCCGCCACCGCCACCAGCGCCGCCACTGCCTCCGACAGCGCTGTTGGTCAGGAATTGACAGCCCAGCACGCCCAGGCTGCCTAGATTGTAGATCGCCCCGCCGAAGCCTGTTCCGCCGCCCGTGCCAGCGCCGCCGTTGCCCCCGTCACCCCCGCCGCTGGAGCCGTCGGCGGCCGCCGACCCGTCGGCACCCACCGCGCGGTTGCCTATGAACGTGCAGTTCGTCAGCACCGCCACGGCGCCCTGACTGATGTAGAGGCCGCCACCGCTGGCGTCTTGCCCGCCGGAGAGAGTAATCCCGCGGAGGGTGAAATTCGTGACGCCCGGCAGGACGGTGAAAAGCCGGGACAGATTATTGCCGGCAATCGTCACACTGCTCGCGCCGGCGTCGAGCGTGAGGTTGTTGGAGATCGTCAGCGTGTTGGTGAGGACAATGGTGGTACAATTCGAGAGCAGGAAATAGCCACCCTGCTGCACGGCAGCGAGGAAGGCGTCGAGCTGCGCACAGTCGTTGGTCCGCGTGACGGTAACCTGGAAATCCTGGAAGCTGTTGGAGGAAGTGCTCACCTCGGTCACGACCTCGCGAATGGTATAAGACGGCGTCACAGCCTGCGCCGCGGTCGGCGTCCAGGTGAACACGCCGCTCGTCGGGCTGTTGTTGGTAAGAGTAGCACCGCTGGGCGCATTAAGGAGGCCGAACACCAAGGCGTTGGTAGGGTTGTCGGTGGCGTGAGCACTGTTGGTAAAGATGAGGGTCGTCCCCTCCGTGATGGTCTGGGGCGGGATGGTATCAATTACAACCTGGCCCACAGGCGTGGCGGCATTTGTGACAGTCACGGTGAAGTTAGTACTAGTCTGGAAACCTCCCACACGCTTGTCGGTGACAACCACCGAGAAGCTCACCACTTGCGCTTCGGTAGGCGTCCACTGGATGAGTCCCGTCGTCGAAATAATCGCGTTGGTCGCGTCGGTTGTGGTAAGGCCCGGAAGGAGAAGATAGCCGAGGGCGGCTGCCGGAATAGTTTGGTCAGTAACTAAGACTTGAATTGGAGTAATTGGGGTGTTGGTTAGGACGGTTTGATTAGGGATGTGATTGATTTGAAAGAATTGAGCATCTGCACGCATCGGGGACCAAACCGGCAGTCCACCGAGCAGCACGAGTACCAAGAGGTAAGTTGCCGAATAACGGCTCCGCAGCGGGTCATTAAATCTGCACGCAGGGGTCGCCTGAATTCGCTTGTTCATAGGCTAATTATCAAAGCACCACCGCCACTCCCCGCAAAACGGCAGCCCGTCCCGCATTCCCACTGGGTACGATTCGGGCAGGTATTCTCGCGCACCCCTCATGGTTTCGCTACCGGTTGGTTGGAATTCCCCTTTTCGGCGCTGTCCGCCTGTTTCAGGCGCCGGGTTTCCTCGGCGCGGATTTCTCTCTCCGTGTCGCGTACCCCGGGCATCTTGTTCTTCTCCGCCGTCGCCGCCAGCGCGGCAATCTCCGGCGTCGGCAGCACCGTCGGGCGAATCAGCACGATGAGCTCCGAGCGGTTCTCGTCGTTGTGGGAATTGCGAAACAGGTAGCCCAGGACGGGAATGTCCATCAGCAAGGGAACCCCGGAAGCCGTCTTGTTCTTATCCGTCTCGATCAACCCACCCAGGATGATCGTGTCGTGGTCCCGCACGGAGACCTTGGCCGAAGCTTCCTTGGAGCTGGTAATGGGCACGTCGCCGACATTGGCGATGTTGACGGTGCCAGAGACGCTGTCGATCTTCTGGTGGATGTCCATCACCACCAGGCCATCGGGATTGATCAAGGGCGTCACTTCAAGCGTCACGCCGATTTGCATTTGCTGGATTGAAGAATACCCACCGTAACCGCCGCCGCCGTAATAGCTGGAGGTGGGGTAGGGCCGCGATTCGCCGACGAACAACATGGCCGGCTCATTATGCGAGGTCTGGATGCGGGGACGCTGGAGGATGCGAGCGCGGCTGTCGTTGGCGACCGCGGTCATCGTCACATCGAGGTCCTGGCCGAAACTCGCCAGGTAACTGAATCCGCCGGGCAGGGTGCCGGCGACGTTGGTTGCTGAGCTAACGAGCGGGCTGGGTGCAAAAGAGGAGCCGTTGTTCAGGGCGCCGAGGCCCTTAAAATAACCGCTGCCAGGGTGGGCCTGCTGCTCATAGGCAGCGATGCCCAGGTCGCGGCTGTTCTTGAGCGCCACCTCGATAATGACCGCTTCAATCAGGACCTGCGCCAGGACCACGTCCAGCTTGGCGACAATGTCCTTGATGATCTTCATGTCGTCCTTCGAGGCGTAGATCAGCAGCGAGTTGGTGCGCTCGTCGGAGATAATCTTGGTCTGGCCCAGGACCTGGATTTCGCCGGAAGCGGAGGCGCGCTGGATGATGTTCTGAAGCCGTTGGGAAAAGGAGCCGCCGGGTTGTCCCCCCGCGGGGGTGGTGCCGGTTGCGCCCGGCTGCATACCCATTCCAGGCATGGTGTTTTGCCCCGGATAACCGCCCGTGCTGCCGGTCCGCCCCATGCCGCTGGACCGGGTGGACCGGGTGCTGGTGCCCGTGCTCCCCCCACCAAGCGAGGCGCCACCTCCCCCGCCGGAACTCAGACTGTTCAACGCACTCGCAATATCGCCTGCCTTCGCATACTTGATCGGGATAACCTCTGACACGAACTCCGAGGGAACTGCCACGTCGATGTCCTTGATCAGCTCCAGCATCCGCTTGACGTTCTCCGTGTAATCCCTCAGCACCAGAATCTGGCTGCTGTCAATCGGCAGAATCGCATTGGGGATCTTGATAAAGGGCGTCAGCACCGGGACCATCTCGCTCGGCTTGGCGTATTTCAACTGCACCACGTGGGTAATATACTGGCCCATGTCGGGCAGGTGCGCCGCGCTATTGGTGTCGAAGCGCGCCCCCGCGGTGTTGCCCTGCGCCTCGGGCATCGCCTTGACGAACTTGTCACCCATGTTGACCATGGTGATGCCGTTGAGCCCCAGCACCGCCTCCAGGGCCTGGATACCCTCACCCACGGTAAGCTGCCCATGCGTCGTCAAAGTGATGGTCGGCGCCGGCAGGGTCGCGGGGCGGAGAATCGTCCGGTTGACCATCATGCTGTAGATGTCCAGCACCTGGTTCAGGTCGGCAGACCGGAAGTCGATCATGCCCGGCTGTAGCGGCTCTTCCAGCGAGGATTTGGCAGCCGAGGCGGGAGCAGCAGCCGGCCTGGTGGGCAGGGTGGTCGCCGGAGCGTTCGAGGGGGTCAGCACCCTCTGGGGACCAGCAAGATTCGCCGGCACGGCGGCTGACGGCGGCAGCGCGTTCGTCACCGCAACGGGCGGCGCGGACAAGACCTGGGCGGCGGGTGTCTTAGCGGGAATTGCGGCATTCGCGCGAGCTACGGCATTGGTGCCATTGGCCAGCGCGCGACGCATTTCCTGCCGGAGGTATTCCGTACTATTGGTCCGCATGGCAGCGCGGGCGGCATCGGGCAACGCGTTGGTGCTGGGCGATGGGAAGGGAGGAATCTGAGCGGCCAAGCCGAAGGCGGTCAGGAACAGAATGAGAAGTGTCGTTTTCACGGTCGTTTGACAGTTAAGGTCGTTGTCTTGGAAGTCGCGCCTGACGGGTTGGCGGCCGGGGCTCCCTTCTTGGGCGGATTCTTTTGATAGCTGGCCACCAGTTTAACGTTGCCGCTGAGCGCCTGCCGCGGCGGGTTCGGATGCACCGCCAGATCGCGCACGCGGATCAGCGAGCTGCCGGCGCCAAGGTTGTACAGAAAATCCACAAGCTGCGCCTCGCCGGATTCAAAACTGACCTGTTCGGTGAGTACCAGGAAGAACTGGTTAGTTTGAACGACCTGCTTCGAGGTGCTGGTGATATTGACGCCGCTTTGCGCCTGCTGCATCTGGATGGCGCGGGAAAACTGGTTCTGCTGTTCCTCCGCCGGCACGGCTTGCCCTTCGCTTTCCAGCGCCTTGATCTGACGCTGGTAACTCGCGGCCTGCTGGATTTCCGCCTGCCAGCGTTTGATCTTATCCAGCGCATCGGTCCGCTGCTTTTGCGCCTGGCCCAAATCCGAGAAGTGGGGAAAGACAAACCAGGCGTTGAGAATGACAAAGAATACCACGGCAACCCCGACAACCAGCCGCTTTTCAAACGGGCGCAAGTTCAGGCGATCCAGGGGATTCGTCATAGTGCCTCCGAACGTTTGAGTTCGAGGATGCAGCTCCAAGTCACGCCGTTCGGACCCGAACGGTAGGTGAGATGGTCGCCCGCGTTGGGATCGAACAAGGGCTGCCCGTTGACGACGGCCTTGCGGATGTCCGAGTCGAAGTCCAGCAGCCGCTTGACCTGGTCGGACGGGGCGCTGCCGCTCAGGGTGAGCTTCTTCCCCTCGCTGAAACTATAGCCGTCGAGCGTGACGCTCTCCGGCAGCAACTCGGCGACGGTTTTCCAGCAATCCAGCGCAGCGTATTTCAGTTCCTCCCGGCCTTTGAGGACCATGAAACGGTCGCGGAGCTGGATGGCGTTGGTGTAGGTGGGCCCCAGGTTGGCCACGTCCTGTTCCACGGCGTGGGTGCGATAAAGCTCCAACTCGAGGCGGGCGAAATAGACCAGCACCCCCAGCAGGTAGAGAACCACAACGGCGGCCAGCCCGCGCATCCAAAGCCGGTCAACGAATTGCTGCTGGTAACGGGTCGAAAACTCGGCCGGCAGCAGGTTCGCCTGTGGCCCGGCTTTGGCCGCGCGCGCGGCCGTCAAGGCGGCCAGGCCCGCGGTCGTCACGGGCGCAATGACCTCGACGGGCTGTTCCAATCCCGAGCGCAGGGCTGGCTCCCACTCGGCGGCGGCGGACGGATCGGCCACCAGATGCCAGACCGGCGGAGTGGTCAGCCAGCCCTCCAGCTCCCCCGCCCAGGCCATTTGCAGCAACTGCTCCTTAAGGCTCTCCGGGCGATTGGCCGGCGGCAGCGTAATCAAATCAAGGTTCTGCAGCACGCCGCCGTACCACCACGCGACCAGCGCCGCGTTTCTCCCGCCCGGGGCCTCTGGATAAATCCACGCGCCGTTCTGGGTGACGGTCGTGGCCTGCAACTGATCGAGTTGCGGCAGTTCGAGCCGGTCAGCCAGGTAGCCTTGCCCTTCGAGTTGGCCGAGAAACTCCTCCACCTCGTTGCGCGAAACCATCATCACGATCACCGTCTGCAGGTTGCCCTCGGCATGCGGCAGGACGTGGATGCTCCAGACAATCTGGGTGACGGGCATCGGCGACAGTTTCTCCAACTGCAACTCCACCATGGAGAGGGTTTCGTCGAGGTCGCTGACCGGGAATTGGGCGACGCGCAGGAAGACGCGTTCGGGCGGCAGCCAGGCAACGTTGAGCTTGTGCTGCCACAGCGAGCGCCAATCCTTGGTGATAAGGCTGGCCGGCAGCGGCTCACCGGCAAAGCTGGTTTGCTCGCGGTTCAAAGTGAACCCACGGCCCCGGGCCTCGAATTGCCAAACCTGCCGTGACTGGGGGCCGACCTGGAGGACGTTGCAGGAATGAATGGTGACCTTCGCCGCCTTCCGCCTGGCTGGCCGGGCGATCCCTTTCGCCGCTGTTCCGGCTTGCACCGCGGCCTGAGCCTTCGCACCCTTCGCCTTCAACAACCTCGCCACCAGCACCACCGCCAGGCACAGGCAGACGAAGATAACCCCCACCGCAGGGTAAAACGCGGGGTTGGCTTGCAGACTGCGAAACTTCTCGGCCAGACCGGACTTCGCGACTGCGGCCGGGGCCGCGTTTGTCCCTGCGCCAGCGCGCGCTGCCACCGGCAAGGCGTTGGTCCTGACCAGGGGTCGCGTTACAACCGGGGCCGCCTTCGCTGGGGCGGCGGCGGCCTTCGCTTTGGCAGCGGCCGGCGGGGTGGCCCGGGCGAGGTTCGTAAGGACGCCGGGCCGCAAGGCCGCAGCCGGGCTGGTCTTCACTAGTGAACGCGGGGCTGCCGCGTTGGTTCCGGATGGCTGGCCAGCCTTGTCCGACGACGGGCCGCAACCGGTCAATGTCACGGCCAGCAGCCCGCCTCCGATCAGCAGCCGCCCGGCCAGGCGGAGCATGGCGGAAGGAGCAAGACGCGGCGCACTAGAGTGACGGATTGATGGAGTGATGGAGTGATGGAGTGTCGGGGCGTTGCCAGACTCCATCACTCCATCACTCCAGCACTCCGCCCTTCTGTTCCCCCTCACCTCATTATTCGGTTCAGTCTTCACTCAGCTTCGTCCTCACTTCTTCGCCGCGGCTCCCGCCTTGGCATCTTCGACCAGCGCGTCGAGATGCTCCTCGATTTGCGTGACGCGGAGCACCTCTTCAATGGTGGTCTGCGCGGCCCGGACCTTGTTCCAGCCGTCGATACGCAATGTGCGCATGCCGTACGAGATCGCCTTTTGGGCAATGGTCGAAGCCGGGGCACGGCTCAAAATGAGCGGACGCAGCGACTCGTTCAGCACCAGCAATTCATAGATGCCCATGCGCCCCTGATAGCCGAGTTGCCGGCACTGCTCGCACCCAGCGCCGTGCCAGAACTTGGCGGTCTCGATCTCGTCCGCTGGAAAGCCGATCCGGAGCAGGTAATCGCGCTCGACCTTTTGCTCCTGCTTGCAATGCGGGCAAATCGTGCGCACGAGGCGCTGGGCCATAACAGACTCGACCGAGGAGGCGATCAGGAAGGGCTCGATGCCCATGTCAATGAGGCGCGTGAAGGCGCTCGGGGCATCGTTCGTGTGCAGCGTGCTGAACACCAAGTGGCCGGTCAGGGCGGCGCGAATGGCGATCTCCGCCGTCTCCAGGTCGCGGATTTCCCCGACCATGATCACGTTGGGGTCCTGCCGCAGGATATGGCGCAGCCCCATGGCGAAGGTAAGGCCGATCTCGGGCCGGACGGCGATCTGGTTGATGCCCTTGAGTTCGTATTCGACCGGTTCCTCAATCGTGATAATGCGCTTGTGCACCGAGTTGATGGTGCTCAGAAACGCGTAGAGGGAGGTCGATTTGCCCGAGCCGGTCGGACCGGTGACGAGGAAGATGCCGTGCGGCTTGACGATGATCTCCCGGATGGCCTTCTCTTCCAGCGGGGAAAAGCCGAGCTTGTCGAGGCTCAAGAAGATCTTGCCGCGCGTCAGGAGCCGCAGGGAGACGCTCTCGCCATAGACCGTCGGCACCGTGGAAACGCGGATGTCAATTTCCTCGCCTTTGATCCGCACGTTGATGCGGCCGTCCTGGGGCAGGCGTTTCTCGGAGATGTTCATGCCCGACATGACCTTGATGCGGGAGATCAGCGCGGCCTGGTAGCGCTTGAGCTGCGGCGGCATCGGCGTCTGGTGCAGGATGCCGTCAATGCGGTAGCGGATGCGCAACTCGTCTTCCGCCGGCTCAAAATGGATGTCCGTCGAGCGGTCTTTATACGCCTCCCAAATGACCTGGTTGACGAACTTGATGACGCTCGCCTCCTGGTCGCTCTCGGTGATTTCCTTATCCTCGCCCACCAGCAATTCGAGCGGTTCGTCCTCGGCCATCTCGTCGAGCGTTTCGGCGCCGACACCGTAATACTTCTTGAGGGCCTTTTCGATTTCCGCCTTGGTGGCCAGGGCAAACCCCACCGGGCCGCGCGCGTCGAACCGCACCGAGTTGAGCATCGCGGTGTCGAACGGATTGCTCACCACCACCTGGAGCGTGCCGTCCGTGACCTGGGTGGGCAGAACCGAGTATTGGAAGGCGACCTTGGTCGAGATGCGGTTTCGGGCCTCGGCAGGGACAGTCAGCTTGGGCAGATCGAGATAAGGCCAGTTGAGCGCTTGGGCCAACTGTTGGAGGAAGAGGTCTTCAGCCAAGCCGCGTTCCCGGCAAATAAAGGCCAGCAACGTCTCCTGCGAACCGCTCGCCACGGCCACCTTCCAGGCCTTGTTCCATTCGTCGAACTGTTCGGCAGTGGCAAGGCCCATCCGGGCCAAAAACTGTTTCAGCGATAAAAAAGCCATCTGTCACTAGGCAAACCGACTCATCGTCATGTTTCTGATACACAGCAAACTAGGAAAAGTTGCGCACAGGGTCAAAGGATTTAGTCGGGCGGATCGCCCGGGGGCGCCTGGTTCCAGGTCAAAATCTCCTCCACAATTGTGAGCGCGCAGCCTATCCTGCCCCCGTCACGATGAAACAATTCGCCACCATTACTGTTATTGGGCGGGACAAAACCGGCGTGGTCGCCCGGATCACCAACCTCCTCTTTCTCCAGAAGGCGAATGTTGAGGCCCTGGAAGAGCAAGTCACCCGCGGCCAGTTCAGCATGACTGTCCAGGCTTCGTGGAAAGCTCGCGACCTCGATCGGGACGCCGTCCGCCTCGGCCTGGAGCAACAGGCGGCAGATTTGGACATGGAGATCAAGCTGCGCTTCACCGAACCGCGCCGCCGCCAGCGCATGGCCATCATGGTGACCCGGGAAACGCATTGCTTTGAGAAGATTCTCGGCGCCATCAAGTCGGGCGGGCTGAAGAAGGCGGACCCAGCGCTGGTGTTGTCCAACCGCCGGGACCTGGAGCCGCGGGCGCGGGAGAACCAGTTGCCGTTCGTTCATATTCCCTGGGAGGAGCGGCTGCGGGCGGAGCAGCAGGCCTTGCGGGTGCTGGACGAATACGAGATTGATTTCATCGTCCTGGCGCGCTTCATGAAGATCCTCTCCCCCAACTTCGTGTGGCGATTCAAAAACAAGATCATCAACATCCACCCCTCGCTGCTGCCCAGTTTCCCGGGTCCCCAGGCCTACCGCCAGGCATACGAGCAGGGGGTTAAGATCATTGGCGTCTCCTCCCATTTTGTGACGATGCACCTCGATGAAGGCCCGATCATAGCCCAGGACTGCTTTGCCGTACGCCCCCAGATGACCCTTAAGCAGATTATCGCCGCCGGGCAGAAGCTCGAAGCCGCCACGCTGCTCAAGGCGGTGAAACTGTATCTGGACAGGCGGCTGGACGTTTATTGGGGGGTGGTCAAGGAAGTGTGAGGAGGCCTGCGTGAAACGTGATGCGTGAAACGTGAAACGAAATGCGCGTGCTGGCTGCCAATCGGCATCACGAATCACGAATCACGCATCACGTTTCACGTTTCACGTTTCACACTACACGTTTCACTTTGGACTTGGGCGTCGCAATGCTAATTTAGCGCCGTGAGACAACTCTTATTCGCCTTGCTGGGCGCCTGCATGGCCGCCAGCCCGCTCACGGCGGCCACCAACCTCGTCGCCGGCGCCACGAACCCGCCCCCCGCCAGCGCGCCTGACGCGGATGACGCCGTCGAGAAGGAATACAAGAAGGTGCTGGATGATGATGACGCCGCCCAGGCCGAGGTGGATAAGTGGATTCGCGACAATCAGGAGGCTGCGACCCGAGGCGCGGCGGTGTCGAACGCCGACCTGAAACGGCGTATTCGAGAGCGCTTCGAGCCGATCCGCAAGGCTTATGAGGACTTTATCCAGCGGCACCCCGATCACGCCCGCGCGCGGGTGGCCTACGGCAGCTTCCTCGGCGACCTCCAGGAGGAAGAGGCTGCGCAGGAGCAATGGGAGAAAGGGCTGGCGCTAAATCCCAAAGACCCCGCCGTGTACAACAACCTCGCCAATCTCTACGGCCATAACGGCCAGGTAAAGAAGGCGTTCGAGTACTACGCCAAGGCCATCGAGCTGAGCCCGCGGGAACCGATCTATTATCACAACTACGGCACCACCGTTTATCTGTTCCGCAAGGACGCGAGGGAGTTTTTCCATATCACCGAACAGCAAGTCTTTGACAAAGCTCTCAATCTATACAGCAACGCGCTCAGGCTGGATCCCGACAACTTTCCCCTCGCTTCCGATGTCGCCCAAACCTATTATGGGATCAAGCCGCTGCGCCTCCAGGACGCGCTGACGGCCTGGACGAACACTCTTGCCCTCGCCCACGACGAAATCGAGCGGGAAGGCGTCTATCTTCACTTCGCCCGGCTCAAGCTTCAAGCCGACCGCTTCGCCGAGGTGCGCGCGCACCTCAACGCCATCACCAACGAAATGTACGACGTACTGAAAAAGCGGCTCGCCCGCAACCTCGACGAGCAGGAACGCAAAGCGAAGGAAACCAACGCGCCGCCGTCCGTCTCCGAGAAGAAGCCGTAACCCGCGCCGGCGCGGGCTACAGCCGGGAGTCGCGTTTGGTCTCGAGCGCCTTGTGCAGCGCTTCCTTGACCGCGTCCAGACGCGCGGGCAATTCGATCGGCTCGTTTGGGTGCCGGCTCGGGAACTCCAACTCGCGCTGGTGATACTTCACCTTCATCTCCACGAACTTCAGCCCATGCGCGGTCGAGATCACCACGACCCGGTCAGTCTTGTTGATCTTGCCGGCCTTGAGCAATTTGATGAGCGCTGCCAGCGCCACGCCGGTATGCGGACAATTGAACATCCCGGTGCGGTCACCCAGCGCCGCCGCTTCGGTCAGTTCCTCCTCGGTAGCCTGCTCGACAATGCCGTTGAACTGCTTGAGGGTGCGGACGGCCTTCTCAAAGCTCACCGGGTTGCCGATCTGGATCGCGCTGGCCAAGGTCTTCTGCGCCTGGATGGACTCGAAGCTCTCGAAGTTGCGCAGGTAGGCGCGGTAAAGCGGGTTGGCCCGTTGCGCCTGCGCCACCACAATGCGCGGCAGCTTGGCAATCAATCCCAGGTCCTTCAGCATGAGCAGCCCTTTGCCGAGGGCGGAGACGTTCCCCAGGTTCCCGCCGGGTATGATGATCACATCGGGCACTTCCCAGTCGAATTGCTGAACGATCTCGATGCCAACGGTCTTCTGGCCCTCCACACGGAGGGAGTTCATGGAGTTGGCCAGGTAGAGGGTAGGATCTTTGGTGATCTCCTGCACCAGTTTCATGCAGCCGTCGAAGTCGGTATCCAGGTAAAGCACCAGGGCGCCGTTGGAAACCGGCTGGATCAACTGCGCGATGGAGATCTTGCCTCGCGGCAGGAGTACCACCGACTGGATGCCCGCCGCCGCGCAATACGTCGCCAACGCTGCCGAGGTATCACCCGTCGAGGCGCACGCGACCGCCTTGATCGGTGCCCCCTCCGAGATCATCTGCTTCACCTGGGACACCAGCACCGTCATGCCGAGGTCTTTGAACGACCCGCTGTGCGTGTTGCCGCAAAGTTTGATCCAGAGGTCCTCCACCCCGATGACCTTCCCAAAGCGCTCAGCCCAGAAAAGGTTCGTCCCCCCTTCGTAGAGCGACACGATATTGCTGTCGCTGATCTGCGGCAGGATCCACTCCTTCTTGCCCCACACGCCGGAGCCATGCGGCCATTCGTTGCTCTTGTAGCGCTCCTCGAAGAGCTTCATCCACGCCGCCGCCGAGCGGTTGGCTAGCGCCGCCATGTCGTGCTGCACCTCCAGCAGTGACTGGCACTGCTGACATTGGTACACGATGGAGTTCAGCGGATAAGTAGCTCCGCATTGCGGGTTAATGCATTGAAACCAGGCTCGATATGGCATTTGTCGTTCTTCCTGCGCCCTGGGCCTGCGGGCTGTTCGCTCCCGCCCCTATGGCGACGCTATTGAATATCGGACTGATGATGCCATCGCGCGGGTGCTTTTCAAGAGCAGACCAACAACCAAACCCTCCCGGGAGCCTCAGGGTATACTGAGGGTATACTGAGGGTATACTCAGGGTAGCCTCGGGATAGCCTCAGGGTGGCTTCGGGGTGCCTACCGGTTGGCTACCAGATGGCCTGAGGGTGGCCTCGGAGGCAGCCCGGGACGCTATTCCGCCCGTTCCGCCGCAAAGACAACGAAGCTCTTTGTTCCCTTCGCGATCTTCTGTGAGACTATTAAGGGACCTCGACCAAGCCCCAGGCTATCGGCGCGGCGGAACCTAACGAACTGACCGACCGCCGTGGGCGGTTTGATGCCGCGACAGTTGCGAAGATCGAGGACGCAATTCGCTGGGCCTTTGACCTCTAGCCAAGACGCGCATGGCTCCAGTTCCAATCTCCGGTTTGACCCGTCACCCGTCCTGGGATTGGAAATTGGGACCAGCCAAGGTACCCTACCTGTAGGGGCTGGCCGATTTGGGAGAACCCCACATATAGTGCTTGCTGGAGCGTTTTTGGCGTTACGTGCCCCAGATTGCAACGGTTGGCCGCCTCGGTGGGTTCCGGGAGGACGGCGCGATGGCACCCAGGAAGAACCTGCCGGATTCCGGCCTAAGCTCATAGCCTGGAGGGTGTTAAGCTACTCCGGCTTAGTTATGCGCGCAAACGAACTCCAGCACGGCAAGCTATACGACTGCACCATGGATGGTGACGATGGTATCGTAAAGACCACTATCGTCCCATTGGCTGCGGATACCCAAACGAGCCAGAGATATATCATCATCGACGCCAAGAGCCTGCAAAAGGCCAATCCAGACCTTCTTCGCAGACTCCTCGCGATGTCCTTTCAGGAGATCGTTGACGAAAATCTAGACGGCGGGCCTGACCGGCACTCGAGTTGCTTTGTTTGGAGATTCACGCTCGATGAGCATGGGTCTCTTTACTACGAAGATTACGACTGTTATCTGGGCCGTGCAACTTTTCTTTCT
>PLZQ01000366.1 GCA_003152225.1 Limisphaerales bacterium
TCGAGAATATGAACACTAACCAGAACCAAGCAGGGGCCGTTGAGGTAGGGGCGGCGAATTTCGAACTGCAGGTATTGAAGGCGAAGCAACCGGTTCTGGTCGCCTTCTGGGCGCCGTGGAGCCACCCTTGCCAGATTCTTGGGTCGGTTCTGGAGGAGGTTGCAGCCGCTTGCGGCAGAACGGTGAAGATCGTCAAAGTCAATGCCGACGATAATCCCGATCTGAGTCTGTGGTATGAAGTCCAATCGATTCCAACGTTGCTCTATTTCATTGACGGGAATATCCGCGCCAAGGTTGTCGGCACTGCCAGCAAGGAGGCGATTCTAGCCAAACTCGGACCGCCCAGCGCCACTATATGAAACTGGTATCGAACCGAAAGGAGCACCCTGATGCCGCGCTCCAACCACCAAAGGAATTAGGACTATGCGAAGGCTTAGTGACGCTGAGTGTCCCTGATCAGTCGTAACTTTCATCTCGAAATCCATATCCACTCATCCGCAATCAACTGAAGAATCTTAATGCAACACAACAACCAGACTCCTGATGTTTTTGTTAAAGGGGAATCGGTCCTGATGGCCCTCTTGTGCGGGCTATCCCTGACCGCCTGCAATCACCAAGTACAGGCTCCGCCAACCCAGGTTCCGGAAGTGGCGACCGTGACGGTTGCGCGGCAGTCGGTCTTGCTGACTACCGAACTGCCCGGTCGCACCTCTCCATTTCGGATTGCGGAAATCCGGCCGCAGGTCAACGGCCTCATTCTCAAACGCCTGTTCACAGAGGGAGCTGATGTCAAAGAGGGGCAGGAACTCTACCAGATTGATCCCGCCCCGTTTCAGGCGGCGCTCGACAATGCCAAGGCTGCGCTGGGCCGGGCTGAGGCTAACCTGCCCGCCATACAGGTAAGGGTAACCCGGTACAAGCAGGCCCTGGCCGACAAAGCGGTCAGCCAACAGGACTTCGATGATGCGTCTGCCTCCCTTAAGCTGGCCGAGGCCGATATCAAGTATTACCAAGCGATGCTGGAGACGGCGCGCATCAACCTGAACTACGCCCATGTGGTCTCGCCGATTCCCGGCCGCATCGGAACGTCCACCGTGACGGATGGCGCCATCGTGACGGCGTATCAACCCACGGCCCTGGCTACCATTCAGCAACTGGACCCCATTTATGTTGATGTGCCCCAATCCACCGCCGAACTGCTGCGATTGCAGCGTCGCTTGGAGGATGGGCGGCTCACCCCCGATGGGACAAACGCAAACAAGGTGCAGCTCTTGTTGGGAGACGGCACTACGTATGCGTTGGACGGGACGTTTCAGTTCCGCGACGTCTCGGTGGACCCGTCCACCGCATCAGTGATTTTGCGCATGGTCTTTCCTAATCCGAACGGGGTTCTTCTGCCGGGCATGTTCGTCCGGGCGGTGGTGAAAGAAGGCGTGAGCGCGCAAGCGATCCTGGTTCCCCAGCAAGCCGTGTCTCATGATTCCAAAGGGAATCCTGTGGCTCTAATCGTAGGGGCCTCAGGCAAAGTCGAGCAACGGATGCTCAGCCTTGACCGCGCCATTGGCGACCAATGGCTCGTCTCCTCAGGTCTGGCGACGGGCGACCGGGTGATCGCAGAAGGCATGCAAAGAGTGCGGCCCGGCGCGGCTGTGAAAGAGGTTTCCTTTGACATCGGCCGCAAACAGGGGGCAGAACCGACAGTGAAGACGGGCCGGCCGGCCTCAACCTCGAATTAACGGAGCCACGCCATGTTATCGAGATTCTTCCTCAAGCGCCCGGTCTTCGCCTGGGTCATCGCCATCATCTTAATGGTGGCGGGCGGGCTGGCGATCCACATCCTGCCCATTTCGCAGTATCCCCCCATCGCTCCTCCCTCCATCGCCATCACCGCCGTTTATCCGGGGGCGTCGGCGGAGACGGTTGAAAACAGCGTGACGCAGATTATCGAGCAGAAGATGACCGGCTTCGACACGATGCTCTACTTGTCCGCGAGCAGTGATTCGTCCGGTTCATCCCGCGTTGAGCTGACCTTTGCCCCTGGAACCGATCCCGATTTCGCCTGGGCCCAGGTGCAGAACAAGCTTCAACTCGCCATGGCGAGCCTGCCGGCGGTGGTGCAAAACCAAGGGGTGCAGGTGAGCAAGTCCACGAAAAACTACCTGATCGTCGTGGGCCTGATCTCGGAAGACGGGAGCATGGATGGCAATGACTTGCGGGACTATGCCCAGTCCACCTTGGAGAAGGTTCTTTCGCGGGCGCCGGGGGTGGGGGAAGTTCAGGAATTCGGCAGCCAGTATTCAATGCGCATCTGGCTGAACCCCGACAAGCTGACCGATTACAAGATGACGATTCAAGATGTGGTCACGGCGCTGCAGGCCTACAACGTGGAAGTGTCCGCCGGGCAGTTTGGCGGGGCTCCGGCGGTTGACGGTCAGCGCTTGAATGCCTCCGTCATTGTCCAAAGCATGCTCAAGACCCCGGATGAGTTTGCCGCGATCCCCATCCGCACCAACCCCGATGGGTCCGTCGTGCGGGTGAAGGATGTGGGACGGACGGAACTTGGGACTGAATCGTACGACGTTGAAGTCTTTCACAATGGCAAGCCCTCCGCGGCCATGGCCATCCGCCAGATCGCCGGGGCCAATGCCTTGAACACCGCCAATGCCATCCGGGCCAAGCTGAAAGAGATGAGCGCTTTCTTCCCGGCCGGCATGAAGGTCGTTTATCCCTATGACACGACGCCCTTCATCACAGTGGCCATTGGCGAGGTGGTCAAAACTCTCTTGGAAGCAATCCTGCTGGTCTTCCTGGTGATGTATCTGTTCATGGGCAACATGCGCGCCACTTTGATTCCAACCATTGCTGTGCCGGTGGTGCTGCTGGGGACCTTCGCGGTGCTGGGGATCTTCGGCTTTTCCGTCAACATGCTGACCATGTTCGCTATGGTGCTGGCCATCGGCCTGCTGGTGGACGACGCCATCGTGGT
>PLZQ01000462.1 GCA_003152225.1 Limisphaerales bacterium
CTCGTGATGGACGTCATTAACCGCGTTCCGCGCGCAGGCGAGAAAGGCATCTACCGTAAGCAGCAGCTCAAGGACAAGCTGATCGAGCACAAGCAATACATCGATAAATACGGCGAGGACCTCCCGGAGATCCGCAACTGGAAGTGGGGCGCAAGAAGGGAATGACCCATCTTCTCGACCAGACCGCAGCAGCGAACCCGTTGCCCGGTGCTTATATACAGAGCGCGCAGGAGCTTGTCGCCCTGATCGAGACGAAAACGTCCCCTTCGAAGCGAACGCTGCGCGGTCTGGACTGGCTGAATTTCTTTCTCGCCGACGTCCAGACGGGAGTCGGACCGTTCCTCGCGATCTACCTCGCGGGATATGGGTGGGACGAGCAGCGTGTGGGGATTGCTCTGACCGTTGGTGGAATTGCCGGGATCCTGACCCAGACCCCGGCGGGCGCCCTGGTGGATCGCCAGAGATCGAAGCGCACATTGATCACCGCTGGAATCGTCGCGCTGGCGGTGGGGGCGTTGATGATTGCGCTCGTACCGAGCTTTTGGTCGGTGATGTCGGCCCAAGTCTTGATTGGCGGAACCTCGAGCATTTTCGGTCCGGCTATCTGCGCCGTTTCGCTCGGGATCGTGGGTCACCGGTTGTTTGATCGTCGCCAGGGTCGCAACCAGGCTTTCAACTCCGCCGGCAACGTGGTGGCTGCCGTGTCGATGGGCCTGCTTGGTTACTTCATCTCCAATCGCAGCATCTTCTTCTTCGTATCGGCCTGCGCGCTCCCGACCATCCTCGCTCTGCTCGTGATCCGCCCCGATGAGATCGATTACATGCTGGCGCGCGGCGCGAAGAAAGGCGACGCAAATGCTGACCCCATTACGGCGCGCGCACTGCTTAAGGCTCGGCCGCTGCTCATCTTCCTCGTCTGCGCGGTGATGTTTCACTTTGCCAATGCTGCGATGCTGCCGCTCTTGGGCGAGATGCTGGCCAAAGGTCAGGGCCGAAGCTCGATGATGTTCATGTCGGCGTGCGTGGTGACCACGCAACTTGTCATCACGTTGCTCGCTTCCTGGTCGGGGAGGAAAGCGGGGTCGTGGGGCAGAAAGCCGCTGCTGCTCGTCGCGTTCGGAGCCCTGCCGGTTCGGGCTGTTCTCTATACACTCACCGACAACACGGTCGCGCTGGTCACAATCCAGATCCTGGATGGTGTGGCGGCGGGAATATTCGGCGTGGTCTCGGTCCTCGTCATCGCCGACCTCACGCGGGGTACTGGCCGCTTTAATCTCACCCTCGGGGCCATCAGCACAGCGGTCGGCATTGGCGCTTCGCTCAGCCAGGTGATCGCCGGTTCCATCGTGCATCACTTTAGTTCCAACGCAGGCTTTCTCTTCCTTGGCGCGGTCGCCTCGGCCGCATTCGGCATCCTCTACTTCTTCATGCCGGAGACACGCGACAAGCAATTCCTGAATCCAACTTTATGAGCACCATTCTTCTGCTGGTCTTATCCAATGTCTTCATGACCTTCGCCTGGTATGGGCACTTGAAATACGGCCACGACTGGTCGCTCTGGAAGGCGATCCTCGTCTCCTGGGCGATCGCGCTGCTCGAATACTGCCTGGCGGTGCCGGCGAATCGCCTCGGCTATGTCCATTTCTCGGGATTCCAACTCAAGATCATTCAAGAGGTTGTCACCATCACCGTCTTCATCGGATTCGCCATCCTCTTTCTGAAGGAGAAACTCGCGTGGAATCATCTCGTGGCGTTCGCCTTTCTTGGCGTGGCCGCGTTCTTCGCCTTTGCGTTCAAGGCACCCGGACCGGGCGCCTGAACGACTGCGCCAGTACCAGAGAGGAAATTCACTATGCTCCACTGGTTGCATTCTTTACTGCCGCACATCCCTCATTACGGATATGTGCTCGTCTTCATCGTCGTATTCTTGAACAACATCGGCGCTCCGCTGCCGGGAGAAACGATTTTGTTGGGGGCCGGGTTTATCTTGGGGAAAGCCGCGGGTTCGCTGTGGGAACCCATGATCGCCGGAACGGCGGCCAGTTTTCTGGGGGGCATTTGTGCCTTTTGGCTGGGACGGCGGCTGGGCCTTAGCGGCTTGGAAAATATCCACTGGCTCCATCTCACTCCCAAAAGGCTAAAATGGCCCGAGCGCTTTTTCAAACGTCATGGCGCCAAGGCGGTCTTTATCGCGCGATTCATCGCCTTGTTTCCGCCCGTCGCGGCCAACTTGTTGGCAGGCATCGCGAAAATGCCCTGGCGCATCTTCCTTTTTTACAACCTTACGGGGTCGGCTGTCTATGCCACCGCTTACATCCTGATCGGATATTTCTTTGGGAAGAGGTGGAAACTTCTCGAAGCCTGGCTGGGACCCACGGCGCTTTACCTCATTCTCGCGGGGATAGTCCTCCTGGTTCTCGGCGTGATTTTCAGACATTCCATATCAAAGTTCCTAGTGCGCCTTTGGGCCAACAAACGGGAATGAATCCAGAACGGATACTGACTATGCAAACGCTCCCAACTAAACCCGAAGCCGCGCCGGTGCCCTCGAAGCCGACAACCGCCAAAGCGCCCACCATCGCTTCCGTGCCCGTCCCCGGCGCAAAGGCGGCGCCTTATTCCGTTGAACTGCTGGAAAAGGCGCGGGCCGATGCCGATACCATCCTAAAGGAACTGGGATCGCAACTGACCGGTCTGAGCGGAGCAGAAGCGGATGTTCGCTTGAAGCAGGTCGGGACGAATGAGATTGCCCGGGAGAAACGTCAATCGGCCCTGATGCGCCTCTTGAGCAACATCAAGAATCCGCTGGTCCTTCTGCTCATCGCTCTGGGCGTGCTTTCCTTTCTTACCGGTGACGTGCGGGC
>PLZQ01000333.1:0-2013 GCA_003152225.1 Limisphaerales bacterium
GCGAGCCTTGCACCTGCTTCATGATTTCCTTCATCTGGGGTCTCATGGCGGCGATGGCTTCAGGCGTGGCGGGTTTCTTCTGTATTTGAGGATATCCCGGGAATTTAATGGGTAGAACTGGGAAAAGACGGCTTTTAGAGAGGAAAAACATGGAATCCGCAGCATGGTCTGTGAAGCGGCAGAGCGGGCTATGGTTCATGCCGAAGATGCGCCGAGGCGCGCTCCGTCGAGCGTTTGGCCTCGTTGGGGGCGGGGATTTGGTGCATGGAAGAGCCCGCAGGGTTCCTTGGGGGGCCGCCGGGCAGCCTCAAATCTACCCACTATAATCCCCGAAGGAACTCGGGAAGCGGGGGCACACAAGCACGCCAAATATTCCCATTCTCAATGAAAACATACAAGATCATTCTCCTTTGCCTGATAGTCCCGTTCTGGGGCATCATTCTATGGATATGGGTGGACATCTGGAAACTGTGGAGGCAGTCACTTAAGGACCAGAATAAGCGTAAGCACGACCAAAACCAGCGTCAGGATGGCGATGGCAATTGTTAGGGCGATGAGCCAGAAGTTCAGCCGCTCCGTCCGACGGGCCACGATGGCGACAATCTCGCCGTGAGCAATCAGCGCTTCAACCTGCGCGCCATTATCATGGGCTTTCGCACCGGACCACTTCCGCAAGTTGTCCAGGGCACCCCCAAAACCGCCTATGTGGAGACTCTCCATAACCTATTTTCCGGGCTCGAATATATGGCCGCACTTCATGCAGGCGAGCCTCGCCTTCCCACTACCTATCATGCCTCCCAACAAACCTAGCGGGCCGAGAAGGACCGCGCCCAGTACAGCGCCGCCCGTTCCGAATCCCTTCTGGACAGCGGTCACCTGCGTGGAAAGGCACTTTGGACAGCGCACGACTGAATCAGCTTGGGCCGGTTTAGCGCGGACAGCGTCAAGGCGACCATGGACGATCGGACTAGATGGTTCGGGCGGCGCTTGAGTGGACCAGTCGTCGAGAGTTATGGCCTCCCGGCAGTAGGGGCAGATTTGCTGTCCCTCGAATCCCACCTCATATTCTACCGACTCGCCGCATTTCCGGCAACGAATGATCACGGTCGCCATGTTGCTTTATGGTGGTGGCAATCCATGTCCTGTCAAGCCCGGAAACGTTCCCGACCTGCATAATAATTACCCCCCACCCCCGTTCCCTGTCGGGAATAGGGGGCTTCCGCAAACGAACAATACCGTATTACAGCATGAAAACAAAAGCCCCCAAATTGACATTGCAGCAGAAAACTCAAATCCTCGGCGAAGCTAGGTATCTGCAGTTACCATCCCTCAACGCTAACTCCCAGAAATATCAGGAGTGGCTGGATAGCTCGGAACGCCACGGCCTCCGTCTCACTGGAAGACAAGTGACTATTTTGTTAGACCTCTTTGAATCCGTTGAAGACGCTTTGACGTGCGCTTCGAACACACTAGAGCAAGCCGAACTGCTTCCTTCTGCGAAGGAGTGAGCACCGCATCATAGTATTCAGCCGCCTGTTGAAGACTCGCCGCCCAGGTATTGAACTGGTTCTGCAATCTTAGATAAGCCTCAAGCAGTTGATTGGTGGCGTGCTCATCAGTTTTTGGCCTCGGTTTCGCTGATTTCACAGGCCCTTTGAATGGCTTAATGGTAACGGCTTGTTGCTCGGGAGGTTCGCAAATGGCAACCGCCTCTTTTTCGATTAAATCGCAAGCGCTTACGTCTGCCATGCCCAGATAATGCGCATGATTCCCGCTGGTCGTAAAGCCTTAATTAGCCCTCAGAATCACACCCCAACCTGTAGTGGGTCTGGATGCATTTGGGCTGGAAACGGATAGGCATGGGAGGATCAAGGGAGTCTTGTCGATCTTTGGCTGCGCCAAGCGCCCCCTTGTTCCCAGCGGAGTCTGGGAACAAGCTTTTCTCTTATCACCGATAGAATGGCGCTTAGATAAGGCCAACAGAATGGAGCTTTTCTCAGGAAGTGGCCGCAA
>PLZQ01000333.1:2132-3806 GCA_003152225.1 Limisphaerales bacterium
CTACCCTGAGGCTACCCCGAGGCTGCCCTGACTACCCTCAGGCTATTCTGGGACTACGGCTGGGCTACGAGTATTGCCGATTTAGCGGCCATTTAGCCTGGGCAGCCACAATGGCTTGAGGGGTGGGATCGTGCGCCGGGGCGGTTACATGGCCGACTCTAACCTTGCATCTCTGGGGCGCGCCGGGCAGGCTGGCGACCTCTCTCGCGGCACGGACTTGCGACGCAGTGTCGGAGGCTGCCGGAGGGGAATTAGCGATGAACACACTGAAGACGCAGCTTGCTGAGCTCCAAGACCTGAAGATCGCCACCTATGGCAAGGATTTCCTGCTGACCTGGGAGAAGACCGACGATGAGATCCGCGCGCTGACGCTTGTGGCTGAGTGCTTTTACGCGATGCACAAGGCGCGCAAGCCGTTCCGCGTATTCGATACCGGGCTGGCTGTCTCCATCTTCCGGGACAAGTCCACCCGGACACGCTTCAGCTTTGCCTCCGCCGTCAACGCCTTGGGCCTCGGCCTATCCGAGCTCGACGAGGAGAAGTCGCAGATCGCGCACGGCGAGACCGTGCGCGAGACGGCGAACATGATCTCATTCATGACGGAGGCCATTGGCATCCGCGACGACATGTATCTGGGGGAGGGGAACACCTACATGCGCGAGGTCGGGCAGGCGGTGCAGGAAGGGTTTGAGAAGGGCGTGCTGCATCAACGGCCCAGCGTCATCAACTTGCAGTGCGACGTTGACCATCCGACGCAAGCCATGGCCGATTTGATGCAGGTGAAAGGCCATTTCGGGTCGCTCGAAAAGTTGCGCGGGAAGAAGATCGCCATGACCTGGGCCTATTCGCCCAGCTACGGCAAGCCGTTATCGGTCCCGCAAGGGATCATTGGCCTAATGACACGCTTTGGTATGCAGGTGTCACTCGCCTACCCGGAGGGATATGGCCTCATCCCCGAAGTAGTTGAAGTGGCCAGGCAGAACAGCCGCAAGAGCGGCGGCAGCTTTGAGGTGGTCTCCAGCATGGAGGAGGCATTCAAGGGCGCGGATGTCGTCTATCCAAAGTCCTGGGCACCGTATCACGTGATGCAGCGGCGGACGCCGTTGCTGCACAAAGGCGACAAGGAGGGGCTCAAGCAATTGGAGAAGGAATGCCTCACCAACAATGCCAAGCACAAGGACTGGGAGTGCGACGAGCAGAAGATGAAGCTGACCAAGGGTGGCGAAGCGCTCTACATGCATTGCCTGCCGGCGGACATCTCCGGCGTCAGTTGCGCCCAGGGCGAAGTCTCGAAGAACGTCTTCGAGAAGTGCCGCATTGGCACCTACCAGGAGGCCAGCTACAAGCCCTTCATCATCACCGCCATGATCTTCCTGGCGCGGCTGCAGGATCCCGTCGCGGTCCTGAAGAAGCTGGCGAAATAACCACAGATGGACACAGATGAACACAGATAAGAAGCCGTCAACCGCGTCTATCAGCCTGTATGGCCAGTTCGGGGGCGTCGCGGCCGGCCAGAGCCGCTGCAGAATGAGGTCCCGCCCGCAGAATCTGTGTCCATCTGTGTCCATCTGTGGTTTTGCTTAATCCTATGTCAAAGATCATCAAACGCCTCTACCCGGAAGTCATCAAGAAGACCGCCGCGCGCTGCCGCCAGCGCGGGCTGCGCATCCCCAC
>PLZQ01000184.1 GCA_003152225.1 Limisphaerales bacterium
TGCTCGTCGAAGACAGCCGCTCGGACGCGGTCTTGCTCCAGGAGTCGCTGATGGAAGGGCAAGGGCAGGGAGCCCCCGGGTTCCACTTCACGCTGGCCGAGTCCTGGGCGGAAGCGGTGGCGCTGTTGCAGAAGCGGTCCTTCGATGTGCTGCTGCTGGACCTTTCCTTGCCCGACAGCTCTGGCCGCGACACGTTTGTCCGGGCGCGGACCGTCGCGCCGCATCTGCCCATCGTGGTGCTGACCGGCGAGGCGGACGAAGCGGTGGGTCTGACAGCCTGCTCCGGAATATTCACCGCCTCGCTTGGGAGCTGCGGCCCCCGGCCCTGGATGATTTTGGACTCGAGATGGCTCTGCGGCGTTACGCGGACGAATGGGCGGCCCTCAGCGGCGTGCCGGTGGACTTTCACAGCCAGGGCGTGGTCTCGCGCCGTCTGGCGTTGCAACTCGAAACAACCCTCTACCGCATCGCGCGCGAAGCACTCACGAATGTGTTCCGGCACGCCCACGCCCGGCGCGTTAGCGTCCTGCTTGAACGCCGGCCCGATCATGTCTCGCTGATTGTGGAAGACGACGGGCGGGGCTTTGATGGGGCCGCGACGATGAAATAATCGGCGACCCAGGGCAAGTTGGGCTTGCTCGGCATGCAGGAACGCGCCACGCTTGCCCGTGGCTCAGTCGTGATCGAATCCAGCCTGGGCGCCGGCACGACCGTGTTCGCACGCCTGCCCCTCGCGTTCGAGCCCGCGGCAAGACAGCCGGGAACCGCCTCCCGCCGAACCAGGGGCCGGAAGCAATAGGCGGCGAAAAGGCATCATGAAAAAGCTCCGTGTTCTTTTGGCCGACGATCACAAGGTCGTGCGCGATGGGCTGCGGCTGCTGATCGACGGCCAGCGGGGCATGCGGGTGGTGGGTCAAGCGGGCAACGGAAAGGAAGCGCTCGCGCAAGCCCACGCGCTTAAGCCAGACGTGGTCGTCATGGATCTGTCGATGCCGGAATTGAACGGTTTGCAGGCCACTGAGCGGCTCCGGGCCGAGTTGCCGAAGGTCAAGGTGGTGGCCCTGACCCTTCACGAGGATCCGAGCTACCTGCTCCAGTTGTGCAATGCCGGCGCGGCCGGTTATGTGCTCAAACGCTCGGCCGGCGACGATCTGATTCAGGCCATTCGCGCGGTGGCAGGCGGCGGTCTGTACTTCGACCCGGTGGTGGCCAGCAAGGCGCTGGCCGCCCGAGCGGGCGAACTCCCCGGCAAAGCCGGGCTGCGCCACGCAGACCTGAGTGAGCGGGAGAAGGAAGTGCTGATTCTGCTGGCTTGGGGCTACACCAACAAGGAAATCGCCGGCGACCTGGACTTGAGCACCAAGACGGTCGAAACTTACCGGCTGCGCATCAATGAGAAGCTCCGCTTTCGGAGCCGAGCCGAGATCGTTCGGTACGCCTTACAGAAAGGCTGGTTGAACGAGGCCTACCCGCTCTCTCGGTCATCCAAGTAACTGCTTCGACGGTGCGTGTCAGGGAATTCCCCGACACCCGGTTTCTGTTCTTCCCGACTGTTCGCCCTGGCGCTCGTAACCTAGCATAATTGCGATTCTAGCATTGGTAGCGCCAAGGATAATGGATTGGGTGGAATCGGCGAAGTCGAACGACGGCGGACGGCGCGAATCGGAAGGAAGCTTGACGAATTGATGCATAACAAACTGGCATTTGCTTGTGATGTGGAGGTGCAGAGCGGGGGAGCGCGAGCAGGGGACCCGGCGTTTCGATGTGGTAATCCGTTTAGGGAGGATGGGATGCCCATTCGAGACGCTGGCCCTTGCGTTGCGTTCCCGAGCCGGCTGGCGGCCGTCTCGCCGATCGAGGTAAGCTGGGGGCCGGACATGTCGTGGGGAAAAAGGATTCGAGTATCTCCACCTTGATGTCCATGCGACCCGCTTCTCCATCGAATTGGATCAATCCTTCTGCCCATGCGGCAATGCACCCGGAAGAACCCGGGCCCATACTGAATATCGCCACGGTTTATCAGGATTCTCTAACGCGATACTGGGCCGCCGAATTGTGGGATCGCGTGGGGCGACTGATCGGCGACAAGGATGTATGGCGTCAATCCTGGAGGATTGGCGAACTGGCAAATTCCCGTCTCTTTACCGACGCAGTCCAGGCGGCAGCAGAGGCGGACGTGCTGGTGATCTCGGTTCGCGACGCCGGAGAGTGGCCGATGGGGCTGCACGATTGGATTGATGCCTGGCTGCCCAGGCGCGCCGGGCGTGAAGGCGCGTTGGTGGCCCTGATCGGCGTGCCCGGACAGCCGGACGGGCAATGCGGTCGCGCCCATCAATACCTGGCGACGGTCGCCCGCGAAGCCGGCCTGGATTTCCTGCCGCGGGAGCGCAAGCTGCCAGACGCAGCGTTAGCTTCCTCCAGTCCGGTGAAGGTTCGCCGCATGGCCAACACCCCTGCGGCTCTGCCCGCGGGGAGACCGTCCAGCCCGGGCGCCGCCGCTCAATGGCCCTGGAGAATCGGCGGGTGAACGAGTACCCCGGGCGCAAGGCTCACTTGGCGTCGCTGCGCGATTGAAGCACGCTAGGAGCGCTCACTTCGCCGTTACGGCCAACCGCCGAAACCGCCACAACCTCGGGCTGCGAGCCATTCCAAACGCGGGCGGTTTTGGTGACCGGGAGAATCTCCGTTTTCCACTGACCATTGGTCCGAACCTGCAACACCCAAAGGCAAGCCTTGCCGGAGGCGCCCGGTGCCCAGCGGATTTCCAGTTGGGAGCCGCTCTTGACGGTGGCGACGGTCACCTTCGGCTTTGACGGTCGGGTCCGGCCAAGCCAGGACGAGGGCGGCATCAGCGCCGGTTGCTGATAGACTTCCCGTTCGAGCACCTCGTCGAACGTGCTGTTGCGCATGAGGCTCTTCATGTTCCAATGAATATGGCCTTCGGCGCCCTTTTGCGCGCGGACCAGGCGAATCTGGTTAACGATCTCCTGCGGTTGCCAGCCCCGCCGCGATTCCGATCGGCTGACCTTGGTGGAGTCCATACCCGGGTACAGGTTCCGTCCCTTGGGATTCTGCTCGGCCCACCAGCGCAGCAGCACGGGGAAGCTTTGCTCGGGCGGGTCAATCGCCCAATAAAGCTGAGGGGCAAGGTAATCCACCCACCCGCTCGCCAACCACTTGCGCGAATCGGCGTAGAGGGTCGCATAGGAGTCGAGCCCGTTGATCTGTGATGGATTCTTGGGCCGCCAAATGCCGAACGGGCTGATACCGAACTTCACCCAGGGCTTCGCGCTCTTTATGGATTTGTAGAGACGCTCGATGAAGGTATTGACGTTCTCCCGCCGCCAATCGTCGCGGCTCAGCTTGCCGCCGGCCCCGAACCGTTGCCAGCTCGAGTCGTCGGGGAAATCCAATTCCTTTCTCGCACCATCGAGCGCCTTGTATGGGTAAAAGTAGTCGTCAAAGTGGACGCCATCGATGTCATACCGCTTGACAACGTCCATTACCACGCTCATCGAATAGTCCTGCACCTCCTTCTCGCCTGGGTCCAGCCAAAGGAATTCTCCATACTGCCGGACGAGCTGCGGGCGCACCCTGCTGATGTGGTTGGCCGCGACGGGCGAGGTGGACGTGCGCAGCCGCGCCCGATAGGGATTGAACCAGGCATGCAGCTCCAGCCCGCGTTTGTGCGCTTCTTCGACGGCGAATGCCAGCGGATCATAAAACGGCTCCGGTGCCTTCCCCATCGTGCCCGTGAGATACTCCGACCACGGCTCAATCCGGGAGGCATACAGGGCGTCGCAAGCTGGCCTGACCTGGAAAATGATGGCGTTCAGCTTGAGCTGAGCGGCTCGATCCAATAGGGCCAGCAACTCGGCTTTCTGTTCCTGCGTGCTGAGCGCTTTCCGGGAGGGCCAGTCAATATTCGCGACTGTGGCGACCCAGGCGGCGCGGAATTCCCGCGCCGGTTCAGGCGGAACCACCTTGGAGGGCTGGTAGGTCGCCGCCTGGGCCCTGAAGTATGGACTGACCACCGTGAGCGCAAACCCGAGACGGAGCAGGATCCGGGTGAATGAGAGGTCAAGCGCGGAGGACTGAGGCGGTTGGGGATTCCCTCTAGTTCTCGTAAGGCCGAGATGCGAGCGGAGGCTATTTAAGCTCATAAAGTCACTTCTTCGGAGGCACATTATGATCCAGGGAGCGCAATATCGAGGATGAATTCACTTGCGAAAAGTAGTTGCCAACCGGGGGCGGGTTGGGCTAAGAATGACATTGGTAGATTAGGCCATAGAATTTGGGTAGTGGTTAGCGGCACAACGCAAATCTCGGTTCCTCACCAATTAGTTGTGCCCCGCTGGCCCGGATGCCCTGCATATTGTGGTTTTTGGACTTTACTAGGCAGGGCGGATTTGGTTGGCTTTAACAAGATCATGTATCTCAAGAACTTAACTGTTTTAGGATTCAAGTCCTTTGCAGATAAAACGGCGCTGAACTTTCAGCCCGGCGTGACCGCCATTGTGGGCCCCAATGGGTGTGGCAAGTCGAATGTGTCGGACGCCATCCGTTGGGTGTTGGGCGAACAGTCCGCCAAGGCCTTGCGCGGCGGCGAGATGGTGGACGTGATTTTTAACGGGACGGACGGGCGCAAACCGCTGGGGATGGCGGAGGTATCGTTGACGATTGGCGGGGTGGATGAAGAGCACTTGGTCGCGGCGGGCGTCGAAATGGCTTATAACGAGGTTACCGTGACGAGGCGGGTTTTCCGGGACGGTGGCAGCGAGTATTTCGTCAACAAAACGCCGTGCCGGCTGAAAGACATCCAGCAACTCTTCATGGGCACCGGGGTGGGGCGCACCAGCTACAGCATCATGGCGCAGGGCAACATCACCCAGATCCTGTCCAGCAAGCCGGAAGACCGCCGGATGATCTTCGAAGAAGCCGCCGGCATCACCAAGTACAAGACTCAGAAGAAAGAGGCGCTGCGCAAGCTCGAATACACCGAGCAGAACCTTCTGCGCGTCGCGGACCTCGTCCGGGAAGTGAAACGGCAGATCGGCTCGCTCCAGCGCCAGGCCGGCAAGGCGCGTCGCTACAAGCAGCTTTCTCAGGAATTGCAGCACCTGGAGACGCAGCTCGCCCGCCATCAGTTTGACCAGTTGCAGACGGAGATTGCCGACCGGCAGACCGCAGCGGACAACCTCCGCAACGAAATCGAGACTAGCTCCGCTGCGGCGCTGCGGTGCGAGGATGAGATCGCCCGTTTGCGCGAGCGCGTGTTTGAACTCGAGCACGAAATCGGCGCTCGACAACAGCGCGGACTGGAGCTGAAGAGCGAGATTGACCGGCACGAAAGCCGCATTCATTTCAACGAGGAGCGCCTGCGCGAATTCGCCACGCAGAACACCAAGGCGATGGCCGACCTGACGCAGGCTGAGGAGCGCCGCCGGACGGCCGCGGAGGAACTGGACAAAGCCATCGGGCAACTGGCGGGCTCAGAAACCGCGCTTAAAGAGCACCGGCAAACGCTCGCCGCTCGGCAGGTCGCCTTGCAGGGCGTGGAAGAAAACCTGCGGCAGCAGCAGGAGGCCCTGCGCCAGGCCCAAGCCGATGCATTCGCGGCAGCACAGGATCTGACCCGTGTCCGCAATGAAATCACCGCGCTCGACTTGCAGAAACAGGGCAATGTTGTGCGCCTGGAGAAGCTGTCCGCCGAAAAGATCCAGCTCGAAGAAGAGCGGACACGGCTTGAAAGCCGGCTGCACGAGTTCGTGGCGAACGTCGCCGCGCAGAAACTCAACGCCCAAACGCAGCGCGGTAGCGTGGAAGAGCGGCAAAAGCGCCTGCGCGAGCTGCAAGAGGAATTCGCGCGCGCGGGCCGGGCCCAGGACGAGGTGCTGGAGCAGCAGGCCGGGAAGCGCTCGCGCCTGAATGTGCTCGAACAATTGCAGGCTGACCACGAAGGCTTCAGCGTCGGCCCGCTCGCTGTTCTCAAGCAGTCGCAACATGTGCTCGGCTCGCTGGCGGATAAGATTCGCGTGCCGGACCAATACGTGACGGCCATCGAAACCGCCTTGGGCCATCACCTGCAACTGGTCTTGACCGAGCAGCCAGAGTCGGCGCAACAGATCCTGACCGACCTCAACGCGCGGCGGACTGGCCGGGCCAGCATCGCCCCGCTGGAGTTCGTTCGAGACGGCCACGCCGAGGTCGCTCCCGCCGACGCAGGGCAGTCCGCCGCACCGGTGGCTTCGCCCGTGGAACTGAATGGCGTGCCATTGGCCGCGATGGCGGTTGTCGAAAGCGATCCTGCCATCCGCCCGCTGGTCGAGCGGCTGCTCGGCATGACGCGGATTGTGCGGGACCTGAATGCGGCGACCGCTGCGTGGCGGGAGAGCAAAGGCGCTTTTCACTACGTCACGCTGGGCGGCGACTTACTCAGCAGCCACGGCATCTACACCGGCGGCTCCAGCAACGGAAACGGCGATGGCAAGGCGCCGGCTTCAATTCTGGGCCGGAAGAACCAGATCGCTGATCTGCGCTCGGCCCTGGCCGGATTGCAGGAACAGGTGGCCGAAATCAGCCGCCGTAAAGGCGCTTTGCAGAGCGAGCAGACCGAGCTCGAGGCCGGCTTGCAGCAGGCTCAGCTCGAGTTGCGCGCTCAGGAAGTTGCAATCGCTACGCACGAAGGCGAGTTCAACGCCCTCCAGAATTCGCAGCGCTTGCTGCATCAGAAGATTGATACCGTCGTCTATGAGGTGCAAAGCCTGGCCGCTCAGGAGCAGGAAGGCCTGCAAAAGCGGGCGGGGTTGACGGCTCAGGCCGGTGAGTGCGAGCGGCGCGAACAGGATTGCCAGAGGCAGGTCGTCGAGCTGACCGCCCGCCTGGAAACATTACGCCAACAGCGAGACGCGGCAAATACGGGCCTGACCGAAAGCCGGGTGGCTGTGGCGTCGGAAGAAAAGATGTGCGCCTCGTTTCAGCAGCAGCGGCAGGCGCTCGACCAGCGCATCCGCGAGCTGACGCAGGTTATCGACCAGCGGCGCGGTGAGCTTTCCTCCTTTGTCGGTCGCAAGGAGAAGGCCGAGTCCGAGATCCAGGAATCGCGCGGCCTGATCGAGAAACTCCAGCACGACCGCGAGGTGGTCAACGCCGAGACCGCTGACCTGGTCGCGCAGAAGCAATCCCAGGACGGGGAGGTGGCGTCGCGCGAGGAAGGCTTGCGCGAGCAGCGCCGGCGTCTGACCGCGCTCCAGGAACAACGCGGCACTCTGGATGTCGAGTTGGCGCAGAAGCACATGTCCGTGCAAAACTTGCGCGAGCGGGTCCAGCAGAAATACCATCTCGACCTAGACAACATTCGCAGCGAGTGCATCACCATCACCTACGCCGACGAGGGCCAGCCGAAGGTGCACGTCATGACTCCGGATGAAATGGCCGCCGCGGGCGCCGCCACGGATTGGACTGCCATCGCCCAGCAAGTCGAGACGTTGCAGCAGCGCATCGACGAGATGGGACCGGTGAACCTCGTGGCCATCGAGGAATACGAGGAAACTGAGCAGCGCTACCAGTTCCTGAGCAAGCAGCACGACGATTTGGTGCAAGCGAAAGTGCAGTTGCTCGAAGTGATCAACCGCATCAACGTGCAAACCCGCGATATGTTCCGGGAAACTTTTGAGAAGATCAGGGAGAACTTCCGGGCCATATTCACCGAGGTCTTCGGCGGCGGCAAGGCCGACTTGGTCCTAATGGACGAGAACGACCTGCTCGAAAGCGGCATTGAAATTGTGGCACGGCCCCCCGGCAAACAGTTACAAACCATCTCCCTCCTGTCCGGCGGTGAACAGACGATGACAGCAGTGTCGCTGCTATTCTCGATTTACCAGGTCAAGCCCAGCCCTTTCTGCGTGCTGGACGAACTGGACGCGCCGCTCGACGAATCCAACATCAACCGCTTCATCCGCGTGCTGCAGCGCTTCCTGGTGAACTCGCAATTCATCATCATCACGCACAACAAGCGCACCATCGGCATGGCGGACGTGCTTTACGGCGTCACTATGCAAGAGCACGGCGTGAGCAAGATCGTGAGCGTCAAATTCCACAAGGCAAACGAGGCGGTGACGGACCCTCAGGCGGTCTCGCTGGAGACGCCCACGATCACGCTACCCGTGGAAACGGAACAAGACGCGCCGCACAAGCGCGACGAGACCATGGAAGTCGTGCTGGCCAAATAGGCCGGGACGCCATTAGCCATTTGCCATCTGCCACTGCTCACGGAGCAGCGCGGTCGCGGCCGGGATTGCTTTGGTGCGGTCGCCCTTGCAGCCGCACTCCAGACTAACGAAGTCCTGGTAGCCGATGATCTTGAGCCCCTTGAACCCGTCCACATAGTTGTCGCCCTCGTCTTCGCCGGGCATCTTCCGATCCTTGCGGCTGGCGA
Source organism: Limisphaerales bacterium (assembly GCA_003152225.1). Taxonomy (GTDB): domain Bacteria; phylum Verrucomicrobiota; class Verrucomicrobiia; order Limisphaerales; family UBA8199; genus PALSA-1440. Next base: position 8,438 of record PLZQ01000184.1, read on the forward strand.
TGTGCACGTGGTGGAGATACTTGCCAGCGGCGATGAAGGCGGCCATATCGCTCGTCTCTTCCCAGGTCATGTGCCAGAAATCGCCCATAACGGCGACGCCGGGGTTGTTGACATCATGGCAGATAGCAGCGCCGTCGGCGACTTGGCGCAGGAAGTGACATTCGCGGCGGTTGAGGGGTTCGAGCAGCACGCGTGTGCCGGCCTTTTGGGCGTGGTCGCCCAGCTCGGCGAGCAACTTGACCAGCAGCTCGCGCGATTCCTGATGCCCGAGCTTGGTCTGGTTGTTGAAGGCAGGCACCATGATCATCCCGGTCGAACCCAGAGCCCCCGCCGCAGTGAGGATTTCCTTCATGCTCTCCATAGCCGTGCGGCGTACCTCCTCCTGTTCGGAAATGAGGACGCCCCTGAACCCTGCGCAGATCGCGCTGATCCTGACCTTGCGGCCATTCAGCGCTGTTTGGAGTTCCTCGACGCGTTTGGCCAAGCCGCCGCCGCCCGGTTCGAAGCCTTCGAAGCCCAGCGCTTCGATGAAGTCGAGCTTCTCGGCAAGTGATTTACCGGGTGCGACGCCTTCCTGGCAGGACAGGCGCAGCCGCGCCTTCTGTGGTGGATCGGGCAAAGTGAAGGCTTGTGCGGCGGGCGCAACGGCGCCAACGATCCCGGTTACAGCGGAGGCAGTCAGGAATTCACGGCGATTGAGTCTCATGGCGTCTTGAATGGGTGTTAGGGCTAGTAAATGGTCGAGTTCACTGTCATCAGGCGCTCTTGTACGGTTAGGCCGCCAATGGCTCAAGGAAATAATGCCGCGTGTTCGACCGACAGCCTGCGGGGCAGGGGCGCAACCATACGCTACAGTCGCCAAAGACGTGGAGGTTGGGTTGTTCCAGGTGCTTAAGCCGTAGCAGCCGTGATTAAGTGCAAAAGCCACAGATACTTACGAAGAACCGATTTTGTGGAGCTTGACCATGGGCAAAAGTTCGATGGCGTCGTCCAACATGAAGAAAATGTACTCGTTTCCGAGCTTGCGAACCTTCGCGCGGAGCTTGTCACGGTCGATTTGAATGAGCTTCCGTGCCATCACAGTTTTTCGATCCGGCGCAGCATAGCTGGGCGATTTGAGTACCGAAGTCGAAATCCGGTGAGCTTCTGCTCGAAGCCGCCGATGTTACCGGCCTATGCATAGGCGTCGCGCAGTTCCTGCAGTTGGGAGGCCACCTGATCGTAGGCCGAAGCAATCTTCTGATCCATGAGAGGGTCGAGCTCCGACCATATGGTGTCTGCGCGCTGTATGATCGAGGCAAGATGCTGCTTGCGCAGCTCTGCCTCGCGTTGTCGCTTTGCCGCCGCCGCTTCAGCCTCCTTCTTCCGCCGTGCTTCCCGAGTCTCGATGGTTTTGGTGGCAAAATCCGTGCATCTCGTCGCTTGGCCGACGGGGATTTGCACCCGTGGATACGTCAGCCGGTTCAACTCGGCCATCACGCCCGGCCCGCCACCCTCCGCCACCCGTGCGAGCAATGCGCGCATTTCGGACACGGAAAGTCTCTCAAGAACCGCGGCTATGGGGATGCGGTCCGGTGTGCTAGCTTGAGACAGTCCAGCAGCCACAGCGAGCGCATCACGATCCACAGGAAAGTGTTTGATTAGTACCGCCAGCGCAGGGCTAAGATGATCGAGCCCTGCTGGAATCGGCGGCATGACAACCGCGCCGTTCTCGGGATCCTGCCACTCGTCCGGATCGAAATCAGCCAGCCATCCCAGAAACAAGGCCCGGTAGTCGCCGCGCATCAGTTCCTCGCGGACCCCGATGAGTTGGTCGATGAGGCCCTCGCCTTCTGTCCACCCCCATCCGCCTTCTTCGTTGCGTTCCCACCAAACAATGCACGTGTTGCCGATTTCCTTGACCGTCAATGCGTCCTCGTACCGGTCGCCTCCCCAAAGATATGGCTGGATCGCCTCCGGGGCGATCGCGCCTTTTGGAAAGGCCAAACCCAGCCGAATCGTGCCCCAGTTAGCGATGTAGAAGTGAGCGTCGTAATACTTAAGCAGGGTGTCAACGCTCCCGTGGAAATCGCCGAAGGTGTAGGTGTTCTGCCAGCGGACGCGGGACACGTTGGCGCGGCTGGAACAACCCCGGGCATACCGCAGGCCTTCGTCAGAAATCGGTCCGTCAATGGCTGCAAACTCGTAATATTGGTACTCACTCATGGCTACGCTTTCTCTTAGCAGGAGAGGCGCCTGCGCAGGCCGATCAGGATGCTTCAAATCCGGTCTCAGGGAAAGCAGCTTTCTTTGGAGGTTCGGTGCGAGCCGCCGTCCTTACGGCTGCCAGGCACGAAATACTGAACGCCCTTCGCTCCAAACTGGCGGGGTCGCAATTGCATAGGCGGGCGGGAGCAATCAATTGCCACGTGATTCAAAGCGAAGGGTCGGGATTGAACTTTAGTGACAATTAGTGCCAGGTTTCTTGCAGTTGGGTGCAGTTCCGTGCAGTTTGGTGGAGAGTATTGCCTTCGTAAGCTGAACACGGCTGCACACTTATGCAAGTTGCTGAAGACACGTCGTGGGTTCGATTCCCTTCACCCGCTCTATTGATTCTATTTGGTTTCTTGAGGGTGTGCAGTAAAGTGAAAGACTTGTTATTGCTCAGCTCGCCAATGCTTCTTTCTCTTTCCGAAGGGTCTTTCCATTTAGGGTATTCAGGGCGTGCATCTGAGTTGGGCCGACGGGCTTTGAGCGGGAGCTCGCGCCGGCGCCGGTCACTACGCGCAACGGGCTCGCCACGCCGGCACCAGCATTGATGAGGTGAGGACATGAAGCCACCGATCAAGGTCGTTGGGAGACGTCCGAAGAGGAATACCTTGCCTTCATGCGCGCCTGTTTTGGGTACAAGAGGTGGAATCTCCAATTTCGGCCTTCGTATGATGGGGGGCTCGGGCGTAGGCTGTCGGCCATGAATGATTCAATCAGCACGCCACTATGGACCTGACAAAGTTGGGCTGGAATGCTGACCTCAACCAGCAGTTCGCGCCCCACCATGCCAAAGGTTTGGTTCCGGCTCGCGTGGCGGTGGAGGATAAACATTTCTTCCGCGTCTGGACCGCTGACGCGGAACTTCTAGCGCGAGTCACCGGCAAGTGCATGCACGAAGCCGGCGGGTGCAATGCAAGACTTCCCAAGGTCGGGGATTGGGTCGCCGTAAAGCTCGTTCCCAATGAGGAGAAGACCATGATTCAGGCCATCCTTCCGCGACGCACCCAACTCTGCCGCAAGATGACTGGCCGTGGCAGCACTGAGCATATCCTCGCCACGAATATCGACACGGCGTTCATAGTGACCGCCGCGGACTCGAGTTTCGACGCCGTGTGTCTGGAGCAGATGCTGGCCATAACCCATGAAAGCGGCGCTCGCCCGGTCGTCCTTCTCAATAAAATCGATTTGTGTGACGACCTTGACGCAAGGCTCGCGGACGCGACTCGCGTGGCCGGCGACGTTTTAGTGCTCGCGGCCTGTGCGCTCACCGGGCGAGGCGTGAAGAAATTGGCGCAACTGATAAAACCCGGCGACACCGCCGTGTTCATCGGCACCTCGGGTGTCGGCAAGTCGAGCCTCATCAACCGCCTCTATGGAGAAGACATCCAGGCCACGGTGGAAGTGCGCACGAATGACGCCAAAGGCCGGCATACCACTTCGTGGCGCGAGATGATTTTCCTCCCACAAGGCGGCGTGGTCATTGACACGCCCGGCATGAGAGAATTCCACATCTGGATTGCCAGTGAAGGATCGAAGCAATCTTTTCCCGAGGTTGACGCGCTGTCTGTGCGCTGCCACTTCCGCGACTGCACCCATACGAAGGAGAATAAGTGTGCGGTGCTCGAAGCGCTCGCCGCCGGCACGCTCCCGCGCGAGC
>PLZQ01000011.1 GCA_003152225.1 Limisphaerales bacterium
AGAAGCGGCTGGCCTCAGTTGGCCGGTGTTGCTTCGGTGAGCTTGCGTAGCGGAAAAAACCGCTTCCCGGGCCGATTTCGGCGATTCCGCGTGACCGGGCTTGTGCAACGGGTGGAAGCGGGAGCTGGCGGGTCAGCCGCTGCCAGATGCGGCGATGGTTTCTTGAAAATTCCAAGGGAGCCACGACTCGGGGGCTTTCGGCACGGCGGCGGCGTGTTGCTGGAGGGCCATCAAATAATCGAACGGGTTGACCCGATTGAGTTCGCAGGTATGGATGAGGCTCATGTGAACGTCGCCAATCCTGGCTCCGTGCAGCGTCTTGAAACTCAGGGAGTTTTTCCGGTGAAGGATCGCCATCTTCAGAGCACGTTCGGCGATATTGTTATCCAGCGGGGCACCCGGCACGGACAGGAACCGGGTCAAGGTCTGCCAGCGCTTGAGCATGTATTGGATGGCCTGGCCCAGACCTGAGTTCGGTTCCACCTTCCGTTGTTCGATTTGCTCCTGCATCCATTTCTGGAGATCGTCCATCACCGGCTGGCTGTGCGCCTGATGAAAAGCCAGGCGGTCCAGGTCCGAGAGCTTCTGCTCCTTGGTGAGGGCATCGAACCGATACACCTCGCGCAGGCTCTCAATGACCTTGCGACATTCCTCCGGGAAGTTCTCGACCACATCCACGAACTGGCGCCGACCGTGCAGCAGGCAGTGACACAGCAGCGTGTGGAACTCCCTTGGTTCATTACGTGAGAGTGCGTCGCACATCTGCATGGGTTGGTCCAGCCCGGCCGCCCGACGCTGGAGCAATTCGTTGAGATTCTCCCCGGCGTGCTTCTGCCCGGTGAAAAATAGGGCGATCCGGCGCTGGCCCATCTTGGAGATGATACTGGTCGTGAAGATGCCGGTGCGCTCCTGTTCGCTGCCAGCGGCGGCGATTTCCTTGCGCACACTTTGGACGCGCATGTGGGTGTCATCATTGAACAGAAGTTGGCCTTGGGCGGCGACGCCGATCAGGGCCTCGTAGATGACCTGCGGTGTTTCCGAGGCGGCCTCGATCAGTTCCCACTGTGTTGAAGCCGGCAAAGGCACCCCGAAATGATTTTGCCATTTGTCGGTCCGATACATTGGCAGACCTGCCCCGTAGCGCATCAGAGCCAACATGGTGCCGACGCTCGGGTCGTATTTGCCCTGTCCAGCCTCCGGGGGAGCGGGCGCGGTGAAGAGAGCCCCGCACAGAGCGCAGCGCAGCCGTTCCAATTCAAAGACCGTCGCCTGGAAGATGGGCTGGGCCACAATGCGAACCAGCCGGGCCGGGGTCAAGAACCGGTAAAGTTTGGCCTTGAGGCACTTGGGACAGAGGTCTCCGACTCGGTGCTGAGGATGAGGCACCTGCACCCGCTGGGCCGCCAGATAATCCTTGGCTCCGTTGCGCCCGTGTCCTTTGGCTTTGGGCTTGGCTGGCCCGGAGAGGATCGCCGCAATGGTCGCAGGAAGGACCTTGCAAGCCTTTTCGGTTTTCTCTCCGAAAATCATCCGCCGGAGCCGGGCCACGCTGGCCGTCTTCTGTTCCAGCGCTGCCATGACCCATTGCAAAGTCCGCAGCAACGCTTCCACCAGTTGATAGGTCGCCGGCGCCAATGGACCGCGCAGTTCGCCCAAGAGTTTTTCCAGTTCCGCCGCGCTCAGGCTGATAATCTGTGGGGCGTTACTTTTATTCATGGCCTTCCCGGCAAAGCCGCTGGCGAAAGTTCCGCCCCAAGGGCTGGACCCAAAGTTCCTTGAGCGAGCGGTTGGGTTGGTGCGTGAGATCATTCTTGCCCCGGCCCGTGGTCAAGCCCAGGCAAAGCCAGTTGGCCGCTCGATAACAAGTGCCGCGAAAGCGGGTCGGCTCGATGAAGGTCTCCAGCAAATAAATTGGGTGCTGGTAAAGCTGTTGCCAATCGGCCGAGAGGAGGCGTGCCACCCGGCCCAACAAATGACTGGCCAAGTGCGGCACCCGCACCCAGGGCAAGATCAAAAAGCGCGTGTTGTAAGCCAACAGGTGGATCTGGGTACGGCGCTGTTGCGGAGACCAACCGATAAAGCGGTCTCGCGGACCCAGGTGTCGAGGCGACGACGACCACGCCAGGCAGGCGATTGGCTGGCTCCGGGCATAGACCAGATATTTGACATGCTCCCCGACCGGCCGACGATACCCCAGATAGTGATACGTTTGGAGCAACCGGCCAAAGAGTGCTTCTTCCGGGGTGCGGCGAACTTGCCGGATCTCCAACGGCCCCAAGTCGGCCAAATCACATTCCAACGGCGCGACCTCCAAGGGCGGCTCCAGCAGTGGTGCCCGGTGCCGCGCCGCGTTGTTGGGCACATACTTTCGCTTGGCTGGCAGCACAATCAGCCCGGCCCGGTGCAACTGGAGCATCAGCCCGCGGGCCACCATGTCGCGCAGTTGACCGTTGGCTTGCACCCAGTTCCAAGCTTGGCAGAGCTTGGCGGAAAGCCGCCGCCGACTCAGCCCGGGATGAGTCGCGATCAATTGCCGGATGGATTCAATTTCGGCGCCACTGATATTGCGCCCGCGATAACGAAACTCCGTTTGCACGACCGCCAGCATAGTCGGTCGGTTTTGGAACGCAAGCACATTGTTGAACCTTTTTGCGGCAAAACCGCGAATCAAGGCGGACGTTTGAGGATTGGAGACCCGAGCAAGCTCCATCTTAACCAGCGCTGATATTTGTGAAGGAATGAGTGCCATGTGGTTCAACAATTATTCAAGGAACCAACTGTTCGTGTGTTGCAGCAGGCAAATTCACGATGCAATTCCTTTCACCACTGGAACTTGCGAGCCCATTAATGTAAGGCTTTCCATTGATAATTGTGCGGTGAAGCCCTACAATGCCGTTGAACAACCAATTTATCCATGAGCGCCAAATGTAATCCGCTGGACGACCTCGCAAAATTACGGCGATCGGCGCACGCCATGTCTTCCTGGCAAAATGCGCTGCAATGCATGAACAACGGCCAACATGCTACCGCCCTGGCCAGCTTGCATAATTTGGTCCAACAGTTCCCGGGCGTCCCGCAATTGTGGGCCGAGTTGGGCATCGCGGCGGCAGGCGACCTGGAGTTCGCCCTGGCCGATCAAGCCTTTCAACGCGCTGTGGAGTTGGCTCCCGCCGATGCCTCTTTGCTCTGTGCCATAGGCGCGCAGTACTATCACCTGCGCCGCCTGGATCAGACCCTGGCTTGCTTCAAGCGCGCAGTGGCGGTGGACCCTTCGTCAGTCAACCTGCACCTGGCTCTGGCGGCGTGGTTGGAGCGAATACGCCGTCTGGATGAAGCATCGGAATGTGTCGAGACCTGCCTGACCCAGCATCCGAAGGATGCCCATGCGCTGTATTACAAGGCGTTCTTATTGCATCGCAAGGGGCTGAACGGTGAAGCCGAGACCGCATTGCGCGACTTGCTTAAGAGCGATCCGTTGCTTCCCTTGGATGTGCAATCCGATGCGAATCATCTGCTGGGCGTCATACTGGACGCGTTCGGACAATACACCGAGGCGTTGAACTGCATTGGCAAGGCCAAGACACTGCGTAGCCGGATGGTGAACACGGCTGCGTTCGACACGAACTCTGAGGAAGGGAACCAGACGCGGCGCGAGCTGCTGGCGGAGTTGACGCCAGAGACGCTGTGGCGCTGGCGCGAGGAGGCGGCGGACGCGCCCTGCCCGCATCCCTTGGCGCTTTTGGGCGGCGCGATGCGCAGCGGCACGACTCTTCTTGAACAAATTCTCGGCGCTCATCCGGAGGTTCTCGTATTTGACGAATCGATGAATTCCTTGAAGGAGTTGTTGGACCCTCTTCAGCAGCCGACAGCCCGGGGCCTGACTCTCAAATCCTTGCACGACCTCACGGCCACCCGTCGCGCCCAATTGATCGGCCGCTATTTCAAAAGTCTCCTGCGAGAGACCGGGGAAAGCCCGGGCGCCAGGTTGTTGCTGGATAAAAACCCCTCCACGACGGCGTGGCTTCATGTTTGGCTCCGTCTTTTTCCCCAATCAAAAGTCATCATCGCTTTGCGCGATCCGCGGGACGTCATCATCAGTTGCTACTTTCAGAATTTCCCCAAGGAATGGGCCATCGCCAGCTTTCGCAGCTTGGAGCGGACAGCCAAGTTCTATTCCGACACCATGGATGTGTGGTTGCGCATGCGGGAGTTGGGCGGCTTCGACTGGATTGAAACACGCTACGAGGACGTGGTCGGGAATTTGGAAGGCGAGGGACGGCGGGTGACAAATTTCTTGGGCTTGCCGTGGCATGAGGGCCAGGCGACTTATTATGAAACGACGCGCCGCAAATTCGTCCATTCGCCGACCTACAATGAAGTGACGCAGCCAGTCTACACTCGGGCCGTGGGACGCTGGGAACATTACGCCGACGCAATGGCTCCGCTTCAAGCGAGCCTGAAGCCGTACCTTCGGGCGTTTGGCTATTGCTAAAGGTGCATTTTGGATGCAACTTCACGGCTAGTTTCTGTTTTTCATGCGCCTGGAGCCGATCCAATGTAGCAGTGTCAAGATGCGTTCCTTGCGAGCCAGAGTACACCCCTCCAACTCGCTCAAGAGAGCCACCATGCGTTAACCCGCTGGCGTAAGTGGACGCCACAGCGGCACAGCCTGGGCGTTGGCGGGCTTGGCGTTCCACAGCAGCGCCTGGAGTTGATGGGCGTCCAGCCCGAAGGTCGGTGGTTTCGCATCGGTCGGCCACCAGGCAAAACGCCCGCTGGAAAGACGTTTTTGACAGAGCCAAAAACCTTGACCGTCATACACGAGGCACTTCAACGCCTTCCGCCGCCGACTCGAAAAAACCACCAAAACGCCCGCCATCGGGTCGAGTTGGAGGTGTTGCCGGCACACTTGCGCCAAGCCGTCTATTCCTTTGCGAAAGTCCACCGGCTCGACCGCCAGCCAAATCCGCATCTGCGGGGTGATCTGGATCACGATCCAGACCTCCAGAACGCTTCGGCCAAGCCCGCCAGGTCCAAGCCTTCCTTGCCCTCCCACCGAATCGTCATTCTGGCTCCCTCACCCCGCGCCAGTTCCACCGTGCAGTTCGGACCCTGACCAAGCTGCCCGATCAGCGGCACTTCGACAAATCCTGGAGGGGGCTTGAGGCGAGATCGTCGTGGCGGCTTGATTGCCTTCGCCCGTCGTTTAAGCCCGTTGTAATCCAAGCCCAACCTCTGCGAAACCTGGCTCACTCCATGAGCACAGGCCAACGCCGCCGCCATAGCCCAGAGCGGAGCGGGTATCCGTTGTCCACGAGGACGCGTTTTTCGCCAAACCTCAAACTGACGACAAGCCTTTCCAATATCCAACGAAACTGACCGGTTCGATTTCATTTCTGTCTCCACCACGTTTTGTTGGAGCAGAGCCTACCCGCCGGGCCACAAACCCGTCACACAATCTTACCGGAGCGACACGATTAATCTTGAAGAAATACGTCGAGAAAGCCGCGTCGCGCCAAGCTTCCCTGAAGCAAAAGCGCATTCACCCACATCGATAAAATCGGCGCCGATTTGC
>PLZQ01000487.1 GCA_003152225.1 Limisphaerales bacterium
CCTGGCCCGGCAGGCACTGGCACCGGGCGGCACGGTCTATTTGCGCACGGACGACCAGGATTATGCCGAGCAGATGCTCGCCGTGTTTGCCGACGACCCCACGTTCCGTATGGTGGAAACACCGCCTGAGCTTAGCGCCTTGCTGACTGATTTTGAGAAGGACTTCCAGTCGCGTGGGATCAAGACCCTGCGCGCGGCATATCGAGTTGGCGATCAGTAGTGGTTGATAGTCGATCGGTGGTTACCAATCAGCAATTACCAGTCGTCCTTCGCCACCCCTCAAACGTCAATGACCGGGCCGTTGCCACCCTGGTCGGAGTCGGGCGGGCGGCGCCGGTGCACGACACGGATGCGGGATCGGTTGGTGCCGGTGACGAAATTCAGGACGAGGGAGACGATGCTAATGACGAGCGCGCCCAGGAAAGCGGCTCCGAAGCTATCGACTACGAAATAACGCCCGAGCAGGAAGCTCACAAATAACAGCAGCAGCGCATTGATGACCAGGGTGAAAAGCCCCAGGGTAACAATGAGCAAAGGCAATGCCAGTAACATCAGGATGGGCCGAATGAAGGCATTGAGGATGCCGAGGACCAGGGAGGTCACGAAGGGGGTCCACAGGCTATCGTCCTTGAAGCGAATGCCCGGAACGATATAAACCGCCACCAGCACGGCGAGCGTGTTGATCAACCAACTCTGGAGAAACTTCTTCACGATTCAATGCGCAGGAAACTGGCCGGCTCCTCCACGCGCAACGTCGCCGTCAGGCTTGCCGGCAGCAGGCAGAATTGGCCCGGGGTCAAGTCAGCCGTCGCCTGGCCGCCGCCGACCTGCACCCGGCCGGTTAGCAGGCCGATGATCTGCATCTTTCCGGGCCGCAGCGGGACGTCCACGCCAGCGCCTGCCCGGTGGACCTCGACCGTGAAAAGCGGATCGCGCACCAGCGGCCGCACCTGTTGCACCCCCTGCTGGGCGAAGGCCCGGGGCAACAGCGATGGCTCGAAGTCGTTGAAGTCAATGCTGGCCAGGGATTGGGGGACGTGGAGTTCGCGGAGTTTGCCGTCCAGACCCAGCCGGTTCCAGTCGAAGACGCGGTAGGTGGTATCCGAGTTCTGCTGAATTTCAAAGATGACCAGCCCGGCGCCGAGCGCGTGAACCCGCCCGCTGGGCAGGAACATGGCGTCGCCCGACTGAACGCGCACGCGGTGAAAGCACTCAGCCACCGTGCCAACCTCGACCTTACGTTCGAACTCGGCACGGGTGACACCGCGTTTCAGACCCACATACAGCTCAGCTCCCGGGGCGACTTCTGCGATGTACCACATCTCGGTCTTCGGCTCACCGCCGAGTTCGGCGGCGCGGGCCGCGGGCGGATGGACTTGCAGCGAGAGCTTTTCCTGGGCGTCGAGGATCTTGATGAGCAGAGGAAAGCGGCGGTCGTGTGCCTTGGCGTCACCCAGCAACTCGGCGGGGTGATTCTCCATGAGCCAACGGAGGTCTTTGCCTGCGAGCGGGCCGTTGGCCACGACGCTGACGTCGCCCGGGCGGTCAGCGATTTCCCAAGACTCCCCGATCGGCACGGCGGGCGGCAGGGGTTTGTGGTACAGGCGTTCGAGCTCGCGGCCGCCCCAGACGCGCTGCTTGAAAATAGACCGGAACGTGAAGGGATAGAGCATTCTGATTTCGACTTCGGCCTTCGGCTATCGGACTTCCGCTTCTCCTAGCCCCCGATCTTCTCCGCGACGGCGGGCTGCTTCTCGGTGAAATGCCCGAAGGCGCGGAACTTGGCGTAGCGCTGCTTCAAACGGTCCGCCGGCGGCAGAGCCTTGAGCTGCTCCAGGTGTTTGAGCAGGTAATCGCGAAATGTCAGAGCCGCCAGGTCTCGATTCGTATGGGCGCCGCCGAGCGGTTCGGGGACGATCTCGTCCACCAGCCCCAAGTCCTGCAGGTGCCGGGCGGTGATCTTAAGCGCCTCGGCGGCTTTGGAGGCCGCCGAACGGTCCTTCCACAGAATCGCCGCGCAGCCTTCCGGGCTGATCACCGAGTAGTAAGCGTTCTCCAGGATCAGCACTCGGTCGGCCACGCCGATGCCCAAGGCGCCGCCCGAGCCGCCTTCGCCAATGACCACTGCGATCGTGGGCACTTGCAGCAGCATCATCTCGCGCAAATTCACCGCGATAGCCTCCGCGATGTGACGCTCCTCCGCCCCGATGCCCGGATATGCGCCCGCCGTGTCGATGATCGTGATGATCGGCAGGTGAAACTTATCCGCCAACCGCATGAGCCGCAGGGCCTTGCGGTAGCCTTCCGGATGCGCGGAGCCGAAATTGCGCATTATGTTTTCCTTGGTNNCTTTTTGGGTGCCAATCACCATCACCTTGTGCGCGCCGAGGGTGGCAAACCCGCCGACGACCGCCCGGTCCTCCGCGAACAGCCGGTCGCCGTGCAGCTCGCTAAAGCCGGTAAAGGCCAATTGGAGGTAATCGAGAGTGAAAGGCCGTTTCGGATGCCGGGCAATCTTCACCCGGTCCCAGGCGCTGAGGTTGGCGAAGATCTGGCGCTTGGTTTCTTCCAGCTTCTTCTGGATCAAGCCCACCTCCTTCTCGACGCTAATGTCGAGCGAGTGGGTTTCCGGATGCTTCTTCAACTCATCAAGCTTGTTCTGGAGTTCCACAATCGGCTTTTCAAAGTCGAGTTGGTGTTTCATCCCCATAAGCCTAACCACATTCCGCCCCTCCGGCAACGGCGATTTCGCGCCGTACAGTCAAAGAGCCGGATTTGCATCCGGCTCTTAGTGATGACGAGATTTATACGCCTTCACCCAGGCGCTCAGAAGGGTAATGCGGCCAACTATTCGGTCGCTGTTCGAACCGCATTACAAGCAAAACCTCTATGCTAACCCTAAACGAACAGCGAAATCTTGCTCGCGCTGATGATATGATACACCCACACCGCAATGTGTTCAAATTATTTTTTATGCTCCCCATATTCCCGCCTTAATGCCTCCCCTGCCCCTGCCCGGCGGGCGGCCGAGGCCGGTCAAATCCAGCACCGCCGTCGCTCATTTCACGACCACCGGCTCGCGCCAGGCGTGGCCGCTCTGGGCCACGAGGTCTTCGGCCGCCACCGGCCCCCAGGTGCCTGCGGCGTAAAACTCGCGGTTGGACAGTGACTTGTCCTGCCAGGCCTGGCGGATCCCATCCACAATTTGCCAGGCGGCCTCGACTTCGTCGCGGCGGATAAAAAGCGTTTCGTCGCCGGCCATCGCTTCGAGCAGCAGCCGTTCGTAGGCCTCGGGCGTATAGGCGCCGAACTCAACATCGTAGCTCAAATGCATGCGCACCGGCCGCACCTCCACGCTGGTCCCGGGCACTTTGCCGTTAAACCGGAGGGAAATGCCTTCGTCGGGCTGGAGGCGCAGCGTCAGCGCGTTAGGGTCCAACTTCTGCCCGCACTGGGCTGCGAATAGCACATGGGGCGTGGGCCGGAATTGGACTCGCACCTCGCTGGTGCTCAGCGGCAGATTCTTGCCCGTGCGCAGGAAGAACGGCACGCCTGACCAGCGCCAGTTGTCAATGAATAGCTTCAAGGCCACGTAAGTCTCGACATTGGAGTCCGGCTTGACCTTTGGTTCCTGGCGATAGCCCGGCCTCGATTCGCCATCTACGGTTCCCGCAAAATACTGCCCGCGCACCACTTGGCGGACGACATCCTCCGGGCTTAACGACCGGATGGACTTGAGCAGCTTGACCTTCTCGTCGCGGATCGCCTCGGCCTCGAGGGAGACAGGCGGCTCCATTGCGACCAGCGACAGGACTTGCAGCAGATGATTCTGCACCATATCGCGAAGGGCGCCNNTCGATGGATTCCCGGTTCCAGAGCCGCTCGAAAACCGCATTTGCGAAGCGGAACATCAAGATGTTCTGCACCGTCTCTTTGCCCAGGTAATGGTCGATCCGGAACACTTGCTGCTCACGGGCGTAGCGCACCAATTCCCGGTTCAACTCGCGCGCCGAAGCCAGGTCGTGGCCGAAGGGCTTCTCGATCACCACCCGCTGCCAGCCCGCTCCGTTATCCTTTCGGAGCAAACCGGCGCGATGCACCTGCTCGACCACCTCGCCAAACTGGCTGGGCGAGATGGCCAGATAGAAAAGCAGGTTCTGCCGCAGTGGTTCGCTGCCGAAGGCGGCAAGCTGTTTTGCCAGGCTCGCGTAAGTCTCCGCGGCCGTAATGTCGCCCTGACAATAGAATATGTGCTGCGAGAACTCCTGCCAGACCTGGTCGTCCACCGGCTTCGTGCGGGAAAACTGGTCCAGGGCCGACCGCAATTCGCTGCGCCACACGGCATCAGTCTTCTCGCGCCGGGCAACCCCGATGATGCGAAAGTCCGCGGGCATCTGCTTTTCCTTGCAGAGGTGATAGAGGGCGGGCACGAGCTTCCGCGCCGTCAGATCGCCACTGGCGCCGAAAATGATGATGGAGCACGGTTCTACCGCCTTGCGACCTCCATTCAGGCGACAGGTCAACAGGTCGTCGAATTGTGCGGATTGATTCACGCGCAAACCATCGTCGAAGGTCAGCCCATTTTCAAATACTCTATGTGGCGCGCGGGGATTCCTATTCCCGGGTGAAAGCGCAACCTGTTACAGTTGCTGCACTTTCGCCATTTCAACGCCGCTCGGATCGTCTATCATCCAAAGCAATTAGGCCGGCACTAACGCCGAGCACCCTGCGGAACAGACTCCGATGCTGAATACGCCCGCACTGCCACCCCCGCTCACCTCCCTCGGTTTAGACGATTGTGAGTTCTGTGGCGGCTGTTTTCCAATACGTTACGCGACCCACCTGGGGACTGATCCGAAGGCTTCTCTGCGTGCTGGACATCGATGACAGAAAGCGTACGGTGGCAGCATCAAGGTGACTCGCGGCCCTATGCACGGGAGATCGATCTAAGTGATGTTGAGGTCCGGACGACCGCGACCGGGCATGCGTATCCACCTAAAAATGCTTATGAAAGGCAATTCCTTAAACGTAACGATGATTGTGGTGCTGCTGGTGGGGTTAGCGGCATTGGGCGCTGGAGGTGTGCGGGCGGCCGAGAATAGCGGCGGGGAATCCGACGAGCCGTGGCTGCAACCTTATCGCGGGCCAACGCGGACAGACATCGACGCAACGACCTTGGACGGAAAAGTGCTCTGCGGTTATCAAGGGTGGTTTAACACGCCGGGAGACGGGGCGGAGTCCGGTTTTCGTCATTGGGGCAGCAATTTGGGGAAGTCCGACCGCGCCCGGTTTGTGGTGGACATGTGGCCAGACGTCTCGGAGTACAACCCGCAGGATCTGTGCGAGGTTCCGGGGCTCAAAATGCCCGATGGCTCGCCGGCGCGACTTTACAGCGCCTTCCGGAAGGGGCCGGTGTTGCTGCACTGCAAATGGATGCGGGAGTATGGCCTCGACGGGGTCTTCCTCAGCCGGTTCATCTCCGAGACCAGGAATCCCGAGCGCGCGCGGCATGTGAACAGGGTTCTGGCGAGCGTGCGTGAGGGCTGTCACCGCGAGGGACGGGTTTGGGCGATGATGCTCGACCTTTCAATGGGCCGCAACGGGACGACGAAGATGGTGACGGACGACTGGAAGTTCCTGTGCGACAAGGTCAAAATCCGTGAGGATTCGCGCTACCTCCATCATCAGGGGAAACCCGTGGTGCTGCTGTGGGGCCTGGGTTTCAGGGATCGGCCATGGACGCCGGCGCAGGCAGAGGAACTGATCAACTTCTTCAAGAACGATGCGCAGTATGGCGGGGTTTACCTTATCGGCGGCATCGATCCGCATTGGCGCACCTTGCGCGGTGGGTCGCGGCCGGAGCCTGAATGGACCAGGGTTTACCAGATGTTCGACGCGATCAGCCCTTGGGACGCCGGGCGCTATCGCGATGACGCCAGCATGGACCGTCAGCGCAAAGAAGTCTGGGAGGGCGACCTTGCCGAAGTGAAGAGCCTGGGGCTCGGCTACATGCCGACCGCGTTTCCAGGATTCTCCTGGGATAATCTGCGCGGCACCACGCCCGGAAGGAGCATGATCGCGCGGCGCAAAGGCGAGTTCTATTGGCGGCAGTTTGCGATTTTTAGGGCGCTGGGGATCCGCACCGTCTTTGTCGGTATGTTTGACGAGGTGGACGAAGGAACAGCGATTTATAAGGTGTCGAACCAAATCCCCGTGGGCAAATACTTCGTCACGTATGAGGGACTGCCGTCAGATTTCTACTTAAAAGCCACGGGTGCCGCCACACGCATGATTCGCGGGGAAACGCCGCTTTCCTGGACCATTCCGGCAGCAGTGCGCTCGGCAAAGCCGTAACCTGCGTAAGTGTTATAGCCAGGAAAGCCTCGTATCGGAAACAGCGAAAAACCGATACGCTGCCAGTCGAACCTGAGCAGTTGACAGTTATTGATCCTCAGTCCCCGATCACGCATCACGCATCACGCATCACGCATCCCCTGTCACGGAGGGACAAATGACAATAGCCCAGCGTTTCAACGCTGGGTAGGCATAGCCTTGGGAATCAGTCCCGCAGGGACGGCTGAAAGCTGCCGATTCAGCCGTCCCTGCGTGACTCGGGCGCTTTGGCCACGATCCCAGCGTTCAAACGCTGGGCTATTCTCGGCCATCCCCCCGAAATGAAGTCGCTCAAGACCTAGCGGCATTGGGCGTCCACGCCTGCGGTTTATCTGCCAGCTCCTGGCTCCACCACCTGTGCCGCCCAAACCCGAAATCGGCTTCCACTTGCGCCCTCTGCAATTGACAACAGTTAACAACTAACGGAAATTGTCTCCGGCATGAGCAAAGTCATTACACCGCATTTCGAGAAGCTGATTGACCGGTTTGTCGCCAGTGGGCGGTTCAATAATAAGTCCGAGGTCATTCGTGCCGGCCTGCGCCTGCTGGAAGAGCATGAAGGTACCGCCGCCGCCGCCAGCCGGGATGACCTGAGCCGCATTATCCAGACCGCCCTTATGGATCCGCGTCCCCTGATTCCAGCGACGAACCTTTTCCGCCGCCGCCAACGGCGATGAGAAACCTACACGTCTTTTTCACTGCGCTGGCCGAGGAGGACCTTGACCAGATCGAAGACTATATTGCGGCTCACGACCCAGCCGCTGCGGCGCGCGTCAGGGCCGCCATCGTGCAGCAAAGCCTTGAGCTTGGAGCCACGCCCGAGAAAGGAATGGCTTTGAAAGCGCCACGCGGCAACCAGGAAATCGGCGTCCGCCTTTGGCCGGTTTCCCGCTACCACAATTACCTGGTCCTTTACAGAATCGAGCCGGAACGGATCCGGGTATTGCGCATACTCCACGCCGCCCAGGATTGGACCCGGTTCTTCGGCAAAAGTTAGCCCTCAAACTGCATTCGAAACGGCCTGGCTGCATTGGAAGACAGACCGTGGACTTGGTTGACGAAGCCGCGGAACATACGCTCCTGCGTCAAAGCTGCGGCGACGGCAGAAACATGACGTTCTCATGGACCCCTTCACGATGCCCAATTCAAGGCCGTCTTTGACGCCATCCGCCAGCTCATGGCTCCGCCAACTCCACCGCCCAAACCCGAAATCGGCTTCCACGTCAAAGAAGACGCTGTCCCTTACCGCACCAGCAAGCGACGAAAGGTCTGAACACAGGCCAGGGCCTTGGACTTTGGGCTTTGGACTTTCGTCCGCCCCTGCCTACCGCCCCAAGCTAGCGAAGACGACGAGCCGCTCAGCCAGGAAAGCGTAATCTGTTACCACCTGGGCTCTGGTTGTGGTGGCCTTGACGGTGGCACGCTGCTGGAAAGTATCAAAAGTGGCGACCGACGCTTGCTCGAACTCGTCACAAACCGTGATGAGTTCCCGGAAACACCGTGGCCGGTCATACCCGAGCTTGGGTTCGCCATGTTTCCAACCGGGAAATGTCGTGGCCAAGCATCCCGAGCTTTCCCGCCAGTTGAATCTGGGCGAGCCTCCTCGGTACCCGCGCCGCCTTCAGTCTGTAATTCGCTGCCATGTTTCGTTTCGTTTTTTCTAGTGTGGCGAGACCATCTCACCCTCGCGAAGGTGTCGGGAGATTGCGGAGACATGGCAAACAAGGAGGGCGTAGCGCTATACTACTCCCTCAGTTGCATGCACTTGCACGGCTTTTGGATAATTGCGGGAATAATTGCAGAACGGACTTGCCTCCCGCACGGCAAGGGCTATAGTACTTCGTATTGGGAATCGGGACTATGTTCCGGTCCAAGCCGCAAGGCTTCCCAATATACTGCGGTTCCGGATTATAGTTGAATCGGAGCCGCCTATATAGAGGGCTCCTGCGGGAGCCCTTACTTCTTATATTATTATGGACCGAGTCGCCGTATTCGTTGATGCCGGTTACTTCTTCGCTCAAGGTTCAGCCATTCTCGCTGGCAGAAAAACCCCACGTGGGGATGTCTCTCCCAACTTTGACAAGATCCTGGATGCCTTGGAGGATTTCGCGACTCGCACTACCAAACTCCCCCTCCTCCGCATCTATTGGTACGATGGAACCTCTACCGGCCCGACACCACACCACGTCGCTCTCGCTTTCAAACCCCGCGTGAAGGTGCGCCTCGGATTCGTCAACACGTTTGGACAGCAAAAAGGCGTGGACTCCCTCATCGTTACCGACATGATTACGCTGGCCCGCAACCGCTGCATGTGCGATGCCGTCCTTATGTCGGGCGACGAAGACACCCGCGTCGGTGTTCAGCAAGCGCAAGAGTTCGGCGTTCGCGTTCACCTCCTCGGCCTCACGCCTTGCAGGGGCAGTCAGTCCCAATTCCTTATGCAGGAGGCCGATACAACCCATGAATGGGGCAAGAAGGAGATTTCAACCCTCCTCACTTATACTCCGCGACTGGCGCCCGCATCAGCCCCGGCCCCCGCTGTCGCATCAACTCCTGTCCCCGCTGCCCCACTCTCTGCCTCGCCGAAGACACTGTCCGACCTCGCCAAGCAAGCAGCAGGAGAGGTTGACCCAAGCCTGCTCGATGGTTTGATTAAGAACTATGCCTCCGCAGCACAACTTCCCCCAACCATAGACCGGCCACTCATAGGGCGCGCGGGCAAGTCTTTTGGTCGCTTAGATCCGAAACAGCTCAAGGAGCTGCGAAACGCATTCGTGGCGGCAATGAAACTCCGGATGCCGTCAAAGTGACCACAAGAACCGCCGCTACCCGGCTTCCTACCTGATAATCGCCATCAACTCATCTCGCAGCTCTGCACGGATCTTCAGATACTGACGCACAGGGACGCGGTCGGGCGCGCGATGCCGGGGCGGTAACCAGTAGTCAGTAATGAGGGGAAAAGCTGACACGCTGAAAGACTGAAATGCTGAAAGCTGAGACCTGAAGGCCAGGAACGATGACCGATTAATTATAAAGCCGCTTTTCGTTTGGTGCGGTGGGGGATGGCGTCTTCTTTGACGTGGAAGCCGATTTCGGGTTTTGGCGGCGCGGGTGGCGGTTCGAGGAGCGGCCGGAGTTTCTGGAGCATTTCGCGCAGCGCCGCGTCGTGGATAAGCAAGGTTTTGTCTATCTCGGCGAGGCGCCTGAGAATGGCGGCATTGGCCGCGAGGGCCTCCCGCATCTTGACGAAGGCGCGGATGATGTAAACGGTCATGGCAACGGCGCGGGGCTATTGAGCACGATGGCGGCCATCAAGGCACCGTGTTCGGTGAAGGCAAAGGGTAAAGTGCGTCGGCCCCCACGTCCGCCTTTTGACATCGCAAATTGCGATGTCAAAGCGTCGCGCTCCAGTGGCGTAAGCGAAAAGAGAAACTCGCCCGGGAGGCGGCCGCGATTGCGCTTCACTGCTTCATTCAGGCGGAGCGTCTGAACCCCGTAAAGGCGGGCGATTAGGTCAGCCGCACCGGCGCGGCCTTCCAGCGCTGGAGGGTTTTGCAGACTCCTTTCCAGGCCCGTCGGGCGAGGGTCTTGTAATTTGGCAGGCCGAGATCGTCGCAGAGAGCCGCGCTGTAGAGCAGCCAGAAAGCAAACTTCGTCTGGTTCGCCCCGTACCAGGAGAACCATCTTTCAAGCGGACTGGGCTGACTCCAACCCATCAGCCGGCCCACGGCTTGGAGAGCTTGAAGAGCCCTGCCGCTGACCGCTTCCCAGAGCCAGTGAGTGAGGGAGAAATTCTGCACGCACTGCAACACCAGAACCGCCACGAAGGCGACGAAGGCGTTCTTGATGAGGAGGCTGAACCAATCCCGAGAAAACCGTCGAATCCTTGTAACGCGGCTGCCACTTCCGCGGTCTATATCTTAAGCTTGGGTGCTTCGGGACGCGTCCCCGCTGGGCGGTTGGACGACGCCCGGGCCCCGACCGGGAACCGGGGAGGAGAGGAGAGAAAAAGGCTTACAACAGGCTTGCAACATGCCTGCAACTTCCTTGCAACTTCTTTGCAACCATGGAGGCACTCTAGCGTTACTCTGGGGATGCTCTACCTTGGCCCCGTCCGAGGCGAGGCACGCGGCGATACGAACAACCGGCAGCTCTGCTGGATGTTTCTGAACCATTTCGCCAGAATCTGCTTTCGCCCGGAGGTCCGGCCTATCCCGTCCACCTGAGAACCCGCTCCGGGCCGGTTTATACAGTCCTTGAAGGATTGGCGACTCGCCATGGCCGGTCATCAGCGGGAAATGTCTCTGTGCGAGATTGTGAAATACGCCAAGGTGAATCCGGTCATGGCAATCGCCCCGAGGACGAGGAGGTTTTCCACGGGCAAGGGGTCGCCCATGACCAGTTCGAACGGGGTGAAATACCGGAATGGCGATAGCCAGCCGACGCACTCGAGCGCCGGCCACAGCTTCTGAGCGTAGTCCAGGAGCAAAGCCGCGAAGGCGATCAGGGATGCGGCCGGGCGCGCGACGCCGGGGCGGCAAGCGGCGCCGAAGGCCATGGCGACGCCGCCCCAGCACAGCAGCAGCATCGCCAAATCCAGAGCCAGCGAGGCGATCTGGTGCGCTGGCAGCCCGGAGGCGCCGGGAGGGGCGAACAGCGCCATACCGGCCCAAGTGCCTACCATGATCATGAAGAGCATCAGCAGGATCGAGAGGAGCACGAGCGCGATTGTCCGGGTGATGAGCCAATGCCGCCGTATCGGGCGGGCCAGGATCAGGTCGGCGAAGCCGGTCTCAATCTCAACAGCGGGCAGCGTGGCCAGAGTAATGGTCAGAACCACCAGGGCAATGACGATGCCCAGGTCGAAGTAGCCTCCGCAGACAATTCCATTGAACGACAGCACGCTGGCCACCGAAGGGCCAAGAATGGTGCGCACGGAAGGCGGCAGCAGGGTGGCGATCTGCTCATAATCATTGGCGCTATGCGAGGCGGCGATGTGGACCCGCAACGCCTGGAATCCCGCGAGCAATAGTCCGGTCACGCAGAGCAGAATCCGGATGCGTTTGAGCGAGAGCCGGAACAACAGGAACGCGCTTCTCATGAGGCCCCCTCGCGGTAGTATCTCAGGACCACGTCTTCGAGCCGGGCTTCTTCAATTTCGATATCCTTGACGGGCAACCCCTCGAGCCGGGCGAGCAGTGGGCCGAGCGGGCCGGCGACTGCCAGCCGCCACAGCCGGGGAGTCTGTTCCGTCAGTTGGTGGCCCGGGGGGAGTTCCGGAAGGGCGCTCACGTCCTCGCTGAAAATAATGCGCACGCGCCGCGGCGCCAGGCGGCGGCTTTCCCGCACGCTGGAGAGGAGGACCATTTCGCCTTTGCGCAAGAGCGCAATCCGGTCGCAAAGACGCTCAACTTCGGTCAGCACATGGGAGGACATGAAAACGGTCGCGCCGCCGCGTTTGACGTCCGCGAGCAAGCCGTAGAACGTCTCCTGCATGAGCGGATCGAGGCCCTCGGTGGGCTCGTCCAGAATCAGCAGGGGAGGGTTCGCCTGGAAGGCCTGGATGATTCCCAGTTTGCGCTTCATGCCGGTGCTGTATTGACGCAGCCGCCGCCGCAAGTCGCTGCGGGACAATTCCAACCGGTCACAGAGTTGCTGCCGGTGTTGTTTGTCCACCGGCTGGCGGTTGAGGCCGGCGAGGAAGTCGAGCGTTTCAAGCCCCGTCAGGTCCAAGTAAAGCCCCAGTTCTCCGGGCAAGTAGCCTATGCGCGCCCGAGCGTCGAGGCCCTCGGACCAACAGTCGTAACCGAAGATGAACGCTTTGCCGCTGGTGGGCCGGAGCAAATCGAGCAGGAGACGAATAGCCGTGGTCTTGCCCGCGCCATTGAGTCCGAGGAAACCAAAGCTCTCGCCCTGGTGGATGTCCAGGGTGAGATCGTTCAGGGCGGTGAGCGGCCCAAATCGTTTGGTAAGGCCGCGAATCGAAATGGCGGGCGGGGACGTGCGGTCCGCGCTCGCCTGCGGATTCCGGCCAGATTCAAAGGGAATGGGTTCTTCAGATTCCCCCGGCAACGGTGAGGCTAGTTGATATTTCTGCAAATCGTAGTGGTTCGACAGGGCAAATGCCTGGGTGTCACGCGGCTGGGCGATAGGCCCGTCGCCCCAAGACACCGATGCCCACGGGGCATTGAGGATTCCTGGAGGCGCAATAGCGGAACGTCTCGGCAGAATCCGTTGGCCACAGCCCAATGGGGAGCAATTATTAGCCACAGGATACACCCAGGCATCCAACGGAGTGCAAGGCGGGCCAAGGGAAGACGCATGGTCATGATTTCGTCCTGTGCGGTTGCTAAGACGAACCGCGGACTAAGAGTGTTTCTACCGGGGGCTTATCAGGTCGGTCTGCCAGAGGTTTATCTTACCCACGTTTGTCGTTACGAGCGGTTCCGTAACTCCGGGCGAATGGGTGAACCGGAAGTTATCGAGAGTTAACCGTTGCACACTGCCAACCGTAGCGACGGGGCGCAGGTCGTCTTTGGCCAGAGCGAACCGCACGTCCTCCAGGGTCAATTGTTCCACGTTGCGGGCATAAAGCCCCCAAGCGGGCAGCGGACGAACATCAACGCCCGGGCCGCGAACTTGGCGTTTCACGTCCTCGGCCGTGCCGCCGCCGTTAAACTCAACCGTTACGCCGCGCAGGACGACGTTGGTGATGGGGGCGTCCGACCAGCTTTCGAGCGCTACCGCCGAGTGATAGATCCCGGTGGCCTCCAGGCCCGAAACCGTGACTCGGCCCACCGGGTTGCCTGGTTTGGCCCAAAGGGTCAGGGGCGAGGCGACGTTCTTCATAGTGTTGTTGGACAGGAGCACGTCGTCGAGCAGCCCGGGGCACTGATCCCATGCGCCTGGCTGGAGATTAATGCCGCTGAGCATGTTCGTACGATTGGAACTCCGGTGCGGCTGCTGACCCGGACCATAGAAAAGGCAATGGTCCACAATCAAATGCGTGGCCGGGCCGATGAGCCTGATGCCATTGCAGGAGGAGTTCACGACGCACTGGCTGATAACCACATTATCCCAATAACGGCCGGCAATGGAGTCGTCCCCGGTGTAGAACTGGCAGCCGACGATATTCACGTTCCGGCACCATTGCGCGGGCACCCCCCGGAAATGCACGCCGTCCCAGCCGCCGATGATCTTCACATTCCGCACGTCCACGTCGTCGCTGACCTGGAAGTAAATGGCGTAGTTGGCGGCATCTACGATGGAGACGTCCCGGATCGTGAAATGGCGGCAATCCGTGAAGGCAATTGCGTGAGGCCCGCGCATGCGCTCCTCGCCCGTTGGATCAAAGACCCTGTCGCCGTCGATCACACCGCCGCCCGTGATGGCGACGTCTTTCAAGCCACTGCCGACAATGAGTGCCCGGTGCCATTTGCCGAAGCNNNNTGGTTGATGGCCGCGGTGTCGAGTGTCGTCCCGTCTCCGGAGGCGCCATAGTCGAGCACGCTGAAGGTCCGAGGGACCGGGGTATGGGTTGTCGGCTGAGGTTCAGCGGCCAGGGCGAGCCCGACTACATTCAAGACCAGGCCGAGCCAAATGGCGCGGGTTAGCGGGCGCATGAGTTTAGGCATAAGATACTTGTCAGCCATTCCTGGCACCGTATTTAGGCCGGGGCATAACGGAAGTCGAGCTTGTTATGCATGATGCCACCGCAGCATCGCAGCCCTCACTACTTGACTGTACTATTTCGAGGCCCATATTCGTGCAACCATGAACCGACGCGGCAGGTGGATGTTCTTACTTATGGCGCAGTGCGCATCGGTTTTGGCGGTCCTCACCGGCTGCCCCGCCCCAGCGCAGGATGCGCCCCAAAGCCTCGCGAGTGAACTCTTGCGGGAGATGATTGAGACTGAAACCATGGGCGAGCACGGCGACCCCACTTCTCCGGGCATGACGCGCATCTTGGCCGGCTCGTTCCCGTGATTGAGCAGCAAGGATGGGCTTAAGGGGCCTGCGGAGTTAAGAACCTCATCAAGTCCCGCTGGACGGCCTCGAGATAGCCAGCGCCCGTGAGGCGATTCAAGTTCTTGGGGACAACGGCAGGGTCGCTTTGTGCAGCAGGGGCTATCACCGCATACGGGTATTTACAAAACGCAGGACCACGGTCATCCTTGGCGCGATGCTCTGAGCTGTCATGCATCTCGTGCTGCATACGGTAACTCTTCGGGTGATACTGGCAGGCGGTTTCTGCATGGGTCTCGCAGGCCTGGTCCCGTCCGCGCTCGGCCAGACGAATCTCGACGCCGATATCCCGCAGGCTGCCAGTCTCCATAACCTGAGCCCTCTGGCCGGGTTCCTGCGGTTGGCTTTATGGTTTCTTAGCGCAGCGCTGCTCATCGTTGCGGCAGTAATGCTTGGCCTGCGCTATCGGATGACCACGAACCTGTACAAGACCTCGTCCGATGCGCAGTGGAATGAAGATGCGCGAGAAGATGCGGGGGAATGGGCAGAGGCGAGCGAGATCATCGAGGCGTGGGCAGTGCGCGACAAAGCAGGGGAGCCGGGTGAGGCGGCGGAGCCTGCGGCCGAAACCAAGCCTCGGCATCAGGCGCGGCTCTTCACCCCGGCGAGTGGAACAGCCTGGGGCGAGCAGATGCTTAAAGCGTTCCTGGGCACTTGCATGAAGGTGAATTGCCTTGGCCGCACGTGGCGAGAATCCGCGGCCTGGCGGATGCAGTCGTCGAATCTGCCTGATCCGCGGGAAGCCGAGTTGATCCGCCGGCTCATGCAGCGCTGGCAGGAGTTCCACGTTGACCCGGAGACCGGGGTTTTCCTGGATCGCTCCTCTTCCGCTGGGAAGAGCCGCGTGTGCGTCATCAGCGTGAGTAAAGATAAGCGCACGCTCGTGGAAGCGGCCTTCAACGCCGGCTTTGTCATCGAGAGTGTGGGCCGGTACCTGAAGAATACGGATCTGGTGTATCGGCGCGGCCTGGGTGAGTATCATGCCCCTACCAAGGATGAATTGGCGGCAATGACGCCGGGAGAAAAGGATTCCTTGATGCGAATTACCGATATCCCTGATCCCTGGCAGGCGATGATTGGCGGTCCCAGGCGGCGCGTTACCGTACCGCCAAGATGCCGCCGGTGAACACGGGTACGAGTCACTGCCGGGGGTGCTGTGGAAACGGATTGAGGAATAAGGAGTGGGGCCCTGCGGTTTCTTCCAAAAAAGGCATAACCCACTGCAAAAAGAGAGGAACGGGTGTAGGTGACAGATTTTGCCCACCTATACAGGGTGAAACGAAGAGTGTGAGGTATCCATAGCGGCTTTCACGAATGACCTTGCCCATTCGCTTGATTCAGGCATAATGAGTGCCGTTGCTGATGCACGGCAGAAGTTGTAAGTGCCTGGTCATCAGTGACGCCGATGTGGCGGAATTGGCAGACGCGCTAGACTCAAAATCTGGTACCCGAAAGGGTGTGTGGGTTCGACCCCCTCCATCGGCACCATCCCCGGCCTGCTCCGGGGAAGTAATCCATTGGACCGCAAAATTCACTGTCGGGATGGCGATAATGTATTATCTTATGGCCTAATTACCGCGAAGGCCACATGAGCAAATTGCTATTAATTGACGACGAAGCGGACGTGCAATATTCGTTTCAGCGCATCTTCGATTCGCCCGACATCGAGCTGACCACCGCGTCGAGCGGCGAGGAGGGCTTGCGGATCATCCCCGGTCTCAAACCCGACCTCGTGATCATGGACGTGCGCATGGGCGGCCTCACGGGGCTGGAAACCCTGCGGCGCATTCACCACGCCGATCCCAAGCTGCTGGTCATCCTGATGACCGCCTACGGCACGACGCAAACCGCCATCGAGGCGATGAAGCTGGGCGCCTACGACTATCTGCTCAAGCCGTTTGACGTGCCCAAGCTGAAGGAGATCGTCTTCAATGCCCTGAAGGCCGCCAGCGACATGAGGCAGGTCGTCTCCTACCAGCCCCTGCTGGAGAAGGAAGATTACGAGCTGGGCATTGTCGGGCGCAGCGAGCCGATGCAGCAGGTCTTCAAGCTGATCGGCCAACTCGCCGCCTCGGATGCCACCGCCCTGATCAGCGGCGAAAGCGGCACCGGCAAGGAGTTGGTCGCGCGCGCCATTTATCACCACAGCAACCGCAGCCAGAAGCCGTTCCTGGCCGTCAATTGCGCGGCCATCCCCGAGCAACTGCTGGAGAGCGAGCTATTCGGCCACGAGCGCGGCGCATTCACCGGCGCGACGCTGCAGCGCATCGGCAAGTTCGAGCAATGCAACCAAGGCACGTTGTTCCTGGATGAAATCGGCGACATGACGCCGGCGACCCAGACCAAGATCCTGCGGGTGTTGCAGTCCGGCGCGTTCGAGCGCGTGGGCGGCAACCAGTCGATTGCCGTGGACGTCCGCATCATCGCCGCGACGAACCGGCCGCTGGAGCAGGCGGTGGCCGCGCGCCAGTTCCGCGAGGACTTGTTTTACCGGCTCAATGTGGTGCGGGTGCACCTTCCGCCCCTGCGCGAGCGGCGCGAGGACATCCGGTTGCTGGTCAATTACTTCCTCAAGGCATTTGCCAAAGAACACCAGGGCGCCCCTAAATCCATCGCCCCCGGCGTGATCCGGGCGCTGGAGAAATACCACTGGCCCGGCAACGTCCGCGAATTGGAGAACGTCCTCCGCCGCGCCCTGGTAGTGTCCAAGGGGAACGCGATCCTGCCAGTCGATTTGCCGCCAGAGATTACCGGGCTGGGCTCGGCGGCCGGCATCCCCGGCACAGTCTCCTTGCCGGCGGGCGAAGGCAGCACCGCGGATATCGCCGCTATGGCGCGGCAATTGTTCCAGTGGGCGCGGCGCGACCCGAAACTGAAGCTCATTCCGGCGGTCGAGCGCGAATTGGTCATCCAAGCGTTGAAGGAGACCAGCGGCAATCAGATTCAGGCCGCCAAACTGCTCGGCATCACCCGCGCCACGCTGCGCAAGCGGGTCGAGAAGTTCGGGATTCAGCGCGAGCTGAGCATTACCTGAGCGGGTTCGCTCGCTACTCAACCCGCAGCCAGTATCTCTTGCACGAACGGATTAGTCTGCCGCTCCTCTGCGAGAGTCGAGGCCTCCCCGTGTCCACCGAGCAGGCGCGTCGCCGCCGGCAAGCACATCACCCTTCGGACGGAGGCTTCCATTTGTTGATGGTCCGAGTCCGGCAGATCGGTCCGGCCAATGGAACCGCCAATGATCAGGTCGCCTCCCACCAACACCTTCTCCTTGGGGAAATGATACACCACGTGGCCCGGCGAATGGCCCGGGGTATGAATCACCACGACCTCCAGTGACCCGATCGCGAGCTTCTCATTATCGGTCGGGTGCGCGTCCGCCGTGAGCGGGGGAATGACGAACGGGAGCTGGAACATCCGCGTCTGCACGTCCGGGTGTTGAGCCTTGGGCTCATCCAAGGCGTGCAGCAGGACTTTGACGGTAGGAAATCTCCGCCTGACGACCGGATGATCGGCAAAGTGGTCGAAGTGGCCGTGGGTCAGCCACAGCCCAGTCAGGTCCCAGCCCCGCGCGGCCGCTTCCTCGAGCAGAGGCGCGGTAGTATGGTCGGGCGCGTCAAACAGCACCGCCTGCCCGGCTTTCTCGTCCGCAATCAAATAGCAGTTGGTCATCGCAACCCCGCCGGTGTTCGTCAATATGATCATGCCGGGAGTGTATGCGCCCGGTTCACCGACGGCCAGCCCGGCTTCGTCAGACGCAGAACTTCTCAGTCAAGCCGCATAAGCAGGCGTTTATTGACTATCAAGCAGACTTTCTATTCAATGGGATGATGCAGTTTGAAAGCCTCAAAGTATTTTGCGACCTCGCGGAGACCGAAAGCTTTACCAAAGCGGCGCAGATCAACAGTGTCAGCCAATCGGCGGTCAGCCAGACGGTCAGTGCTTTGGAGAAGCAATTCAACGCCCTCCTCATCGAGCGCAGCCGGAAGAACTTCCGGCTCACCACGGAAGGCGAGGTCGTTTACAACTACAGCAAGGAGATCCTCCAGGCCTACGCGGCCATTACCAGCCGGATGCAGGAGATCAAGCACGTCGTCTCCGGCGAAATTCGCATCGCCGCCGTTTACAGCATTGGGCTCCACGATTTGCCGCCGTATCTCAAACACTTCATGCACAAGTACCCGACCGTGAAGCTGCACGTGGAATACCGCCGGGCCAACCAGGTCTATGACGGGGTGTTGGGGAACATCGTGGATGTGGGGTTGGTGGCTTACCCGGTTTCCGACGAGAAACTGGAGGTGGTCACGCTGCGAAAAGATCCACTAGTGCTCGCCTGCCACCCGGGGCATGCCCTCGCAAATCTCAAGACCGTCAAGCTTAAGGCATTGAACGGG
>PLZQ01000141.1 GCA_003152225.1 Limisphaerales bacterium
GCCAGGTCCATGAGTTGGCGGAATTGCGCAGCTCGCTGGAGCAGGAACTGGCGCAACGGACGCAGACCGAGGGGCAGTTGCGGCATGAGCTGGCCGAAGAGCGAACCCGGCTACAGACCGAGGTACAGAGCCTGTCGGCTGAGCGGAGCAAGCTGGCGGCGAAGACCCAGGCATTGGCGGCGGCGGAAGCGACCGTAGCCACGCTGAAGGACGAGGGCGCTACGACCGAGCGGCGGTTGAGTGAATCATTGGCCCAGGAGACGGAACGACTGGCTGCCGCCGAAAGCCAGGCCCAAGCATTGGCGGAGCTGCGCAGTTCACTGGAGCAGGAACTGGCGCAACGGACGCAGACCGAGGAACAGTTGCGGCAAGAGCTGAGCGAAAAACAGACCCGGCTGCAGACCGAGGTGCGAACCCTGTCGGCCGAGCGGAGCAAGCTGGAGGCGAAGGCCCAGGAACTCGAGGCCGTTACGGGAGAGCTGAGCGCGGCTCGCAGCCAGATCTCGCAGGAGGCGCTGGAGAAGCGGAGGCTCGCTGCCAGAGTGGTCGAGGAGGAGCACGCGAAAGCGGAACTCGCAAAACAACTCGCTGCCGCCCGTGAGCGCGGCGCTGCCGGCCAGATGGCCGTCCAATCGCTCGAATCGCAAATCCAGCAAGCTTTGGCGGAGCGCGTGAAACTGCTCTCGGCGCTCCAGGCTGAGGCCGCCGAGCGCCGCCGGCTGCAACTCCAGTCCGAGAATCTGCGGGCAACGCTGGACGGTGTAACCAGCCAACTGAAGGAGAAGACTGACGCGGAGGCCGCGTTGAGCCGGCGCGAAATCGAGTTGCAAGACCGGCTCCAGAAGCTTCAAGAGCGGATCACCGAATCCGGCGCTACCCTGGCGGTCCAGGAAGCGGAGCTCCGGGGCACGAAGCAGAAGACAGACGACCTGCAACTGATCCAGTCGGCGCTTTGCGCCCAGGTGCAGCAATTGACGGCCACGGAATCGGCTCTGGTCAAGAGCCGGCAAGCGGTGGAGGAAGAGCTGGGCGCATCGCAGCGAAGCATCCAGGATGGCCAGAAGGCACTGGCGACTTTGCGCTACGCCATGCTCGACGGTTCCCGCGTAACCTCCCGAGCCAGCCAGGGCCGCGTCCAGATGATGCAGCAGAGCGCGGCGGGTTTGACCCAGGTCATCTCCGCGCTGTTGAGCTCGCCGCTTTCGCCGGTTCAACGACGGTTGGCCAGCTCGCTCCAGAGCACCCTGGACGGCTGGCTGAAAGACCAGGCTGACAACCATTGCTCGAACCAGCTTTCGGTTGCGGCCCCGGTTTTCCGGTCTTGCGGGTTCAGCCTTGGCGAAGTGGCCGAGGGCGCCTTCCAGGCAATCCGGCAGCAAGCGGCCGCGGCAGGCATCGAGGTGGAAACGACCCAGTCCGGAAACATGCCCGGCAACGTCGTTGGCGACGCCGACCACATCGGCCAACTCATCGCCTTGCTGCCCGAATCGCTTTTGCGGTTGCCCGGGACCCGGCGGCTGGGTTTGCAGTTGTCGGTTGAGCCAACCGTGCCGGGGCCCGCCGCCTTGAATTTGCAGCTCCGGATAGCGGTGGACGGCGCCGCCCCGGAGACGTGCGAGCGCCTCACCACCATCGCCGCCGCTTCGGACACACTGCAAACGGCGCAACTGGGCGAGGCGGAGTCAGGCCTCGCGGTCTGTTGGCAGTTGGCCCACGCATTGGGCGGCACGGTCCACCTCGACGCCTCGTCCGACCAGGACGTTCGCCTCCAGGTCGTGCTGCCGGTGGAAATCCAGTCGGCGTCCGGCGTTGCTGAGCCGGCGGCGGCCCCCCGGCCGGCAGCAGCGGTGTGCGAGAATTAAAAAGGCAATTATGACATTACAACTACTTGGTTCAATGTTCCCGCAGCATTACATGCGTGCGGCCCTCTTCGTGTCGCTGCTCAGCGTGTGGTTGCTGGTGGTGCTCTTTTATTACCTCAATCGTTACACCAAGCGGGACTATTTCACCATCTGGACCGCCGCGTGGCTGTTCTATGCCCTGTGGCTGACGCTGGGGCTGACGCTGGGGGTGGACGAACAGAGAACCGCCACCGCCGGCGCCCTTTTCCTGCTGAGACAAAGCTGCCTGGCCATTTCGGCCGTCTTTCTCCTGTGGGGCAGCGTCCGGTTTCTCGGTCTGGAAACGCGGCAGACTCTGTTTGGGCTGTTCATGTTGTTTCTGCTGATCTGGATTCTGGTCGCTCCGCAAGTCCTTTCGGACCCGCTGTACATCCAGCTTCCGGTATTCATTGTGATTGGCTTGAGCAGCATGTTTGCCGCGGCCTGTTTTCATCGGCTCAGGCACAAGCTGCCGTACGTGGGCACGGGCATGTTGTCCCTGGGCTTCCTGCTGTGGGGCCTCTACCTGGCCACCTACCCGCTGTGCCAGGACCACAGCGAACTCTATAGCGCCGGGTTATTTGTAGCGGCGGTGCTGCAACTGTTCATCGCCGTGAGCATGATCGTCCTCGTCCTTGAGGAGGTCCGCTACAAGGCCGAGCTGATGTACGCGGAGATGGCCGAGGTCCGATCTCAGAAAGAGGCGTTGCAGGCGAAAGTGCTGACGACCGAGGAGGAGTGCCGCAACCTGTATGATCAGGTGCGCCTCTCCGAGGGCGTGCAGAAGGCTTACGAAGAGCTGCGCCGCACCCAGCAGACGGTGGTGCAGCAGGAACGCTTGCGCGCGCTGGGGCAAATGGCCAGCGGGGTGGCGCACGACATCAATAATGCTCTCTGTCCCATCGTCGCCTACGCCGAACTCCTGCTTAAGACACTGTCCGATCTGCCCGAAACCGAGCGCCGCCAGCTCCAGAGCATCCATCGCTCGGGCGAGGACATCGCCCACATCGTCCAGCGGTTGCGCGAGTTCTACCGCCGCCGTTCAGATGCGGAGGAGCTGACCCCGGCGAATGTCAACGACGTGGTCGAGCAAGTCGTCGGGCTGACCCGCCCTCGCTGGCGCGATCTTCCCCAGCGCGAGGGCATCACCATCCAAATCCAGACTGACCTTCAGCCTGACCTGCCCCGGCTGCCCAGCGACCCCAGCGACCTGCGCGAGGCCCTCATCAACCTCATTTTCAACGCGGTGGACGCCATGCCCCAGGGCGGCGTCATTACCCTGACCACGCGCCTGGAGAACTGTCCCGCCACGGCTGACCGTAAGGCCGGGCGGCGGGTCCTGATCGAGGTGCGCGACAACGGGATTGGCATGGATGATAAGACGCGCCAGCGCTGCCTGGAACCTTTCTTCTCGACCAAAGCCAAGCGGGGCGGCACCGGTTTGGGATTGGCCATGGTTTACGGCATGATGCAGCGCCATAAGGGCGACATTGAGATCGAGAGCGCGCTCGGCCAGGGGACCCGCATGCGGCTCACGTTTCCCGTCCTGGAAGACGCCGTGCTGATCGATCCGGTTCCCGCCGCACCGCTTGGCACGCAGAGTCGTTCCCTGCGCATCCTGTGCATCGATGACGAGCCCCACGTCCGGCTGCTGCTCCGGGATTGCCTGACTAATCTGGGGCATCGGGTGGAGACGGCGTCCAGCGGAAAGCAAGGAGTGGAGATGTTTTGCGCCGCTTTGCGGACCGCCCAGGCCTTTGAAAGCGTCATCACCGACCTGGGTATGCCCGGCATTGATGGGCATCAGGTCGCCCGGAGCATCAAAGCCGCCTCTCCCAAGACCCCGGTAGTCATGCTGACGGGTTGGGCGTCCACCATGAAGGAAGACGGGGACAAGGCTTCCGAAGTCAATGCGGTGGTCGGCAAACCGGCCCGCGTAGGGGAGTTGCATACCCTGCTCCTCAAACTGGCCGCCCCCAGCCAAGCCCCGGTCTTGGCGACCGAGTTCCTCTCGTAACCCGCTTAAGAACATTGACCCGGCACTGACCATACGAATAGCTTTGAGACTACGATGGAACCGCACAAAACAGAGCCCAGGCGAATCTTGCTGGTGGACGATGACGAGGCGGTGCGGCAAACCATCGGCCTCCTCCTGCGTCGTGACAAACACGCTGTAATTGCGGCGGCGGATGGCGCCGAAGCCCTCGACCTGCTCAAGGGCGACCGGTTCGACCTGGTCATTACTGACTTTGACATGCCGGGGATGCTCGGCACCGAATTGGCGGCCCGGATCAAGCGGCAGTCTCCTGCGCAACCGATACTGATGATAACCGCCTGCGCCCAGAAGCTTCCTCCTGTCGATAACGCGTTTGACGCCCTGCTTGAGAAGCCTTTCCCGTTCGCTGAACTGCGGGGGGCCATCACCGCGCTGCTCAACAACAACGCGCGTCCCGGTTGCGCTGCACGCCTAGCCAACCCATAGCACCGGGACGCCCGATTCCGGCATGGCGCCTGATCCAGCTCAGTCCTGGGGCAAAGGCTTTCTGAGCCGGAAGAACTGGTTGGACACCCCGCTCCTCGGAACCCACACCTGGAAGCTGTCGTTGCTCAGGGGGTAAGGGCCTCTGACCGTCTCCCAGGTGGCAGACGGCGCCAGCCCGGAGCGCGCCTCCAGGTTGAACCCGGCGAAGTCGCTCGCCCAGAAGGGCACGGCGGCGTTGGATTCCAGGCGGAAGCCCAACCGCGGACCGATGGCTGGCAGCCCAACATAGCGGAGCTGATAATAGCTCACGAGTTGTGCCAAGTTCAACGGCTCGCGATACTCGTAGAAGCCGCCGTTAAGAATATAGGGCCCGCCCAGCGGCAGCCAGTCATAGGTTTCAGAGGGGTCGGCTCCCGAAATCAAAATGAAGCCCGCGTCGTTGGTGGCCGGCCACCGCAACCGCACATCGGCCCCGTCCAGGGAGGCCGATAGCGGCGGTGCTGGCGGCGGGTAATCCCCCATGCCAAACAGCTCGAGGTCGAAACTGATCCCAGGCGCAGAGGGGCCAAACGTGTGAATCTCCACGGCCATGACATTCGTTCCCTCAGGCAGAAACGAGACCGGGAGGTTAGTCGGGTAGTAGATGTGCAAGGCATCAAGCGCCAAGCCTGCTTTGGAATAACTAAGGTAAGAGATCGGCCCGCTGGGCATGTTAACACGGAATACCTCCCGCCCATTGAACCACACCACCGCGCCGTGCGCCCGGTTGAGGCGGAAGTTGAGGTTGGTGTAGTGCAGCGTGGATGGCGCCACGAAGCTGTGGCGGAAATACGTGGTGATATACTTGTTCGTGGCGAGTGGGCCGTAGTTAACGGTGGTAGCTATCCCCGGGGTGTTGTAGCCCAGGCGGGCCGGCCCCTGCGCCCAGGCCGAGTCATCATATTGCGGCTGCACCCAGTTGGTTCCCAGGTCCAGGCCCCGGTCTGAATACCTCCAAACCGAGCCCCCGGCAATCAGGGGCGTGATGGCCCGATTTGTCCGCACGGTGAGGGCGTCGATGCGGAACAGCCACTCGTTGGCGATGGCTTTAAGGCCCGCCGCGTTGGGATGCAGGTTATCACTCAGGAACATCGTTCTGGCATCGACGACGGAAAACAGGTCGGCCAGGAACACGTTTTGGCCCTGGGCGCGCCGCGCGTTGATCAGGCCCTGCACCGCGGTGTTGTAGATGGGGACATTGGTGGCAAAGGACGAATAGAACGGCGTGCCGACGGCGGCGTTCAGCAGCGTGGTCGGTTTGCTGACAATAATATTGGCTGCGGGTAGCTTTGCGAAAATGCTGTCCAGCAGAGTCGGCAAGTGATTCGTCGCCACAAGATAGGGGTTGCGCCCCCGGCCGATGTCGTTCGCCCCCATGAAGATCAATACCAGGTCTGGGCTGTTGGTGGCCAAGCCATCCATCAGGGTTTTTTGGATATAAGTGTCAGCGCCGGTGTAATTGTGAACCGGGCTGGTCATCAGGCCTGGGGCGGCGATCACGGCCCCGCAAATCCCCTCATGCTTGACCTTCGTGAAAGCGCCCGAGCCGGCCGAGCTGAACCGCCCGAGGAAAGTAAACGGATAGCCATTGGTCTCCAGCAGCGGCTGCAGGTATAGGCGCCAGGCGCCATTGATCGAACAGTCGTCGGTAATCGAATCCCCCACCGCCATGACCTTCAGCGGTTTCGCCGCGCTGAAATTGGTCAATACTAACTCCCCGCGCAAGCTGGTCCCGGTGAGCAGCCATAAACAGCCCAGCCAGACCGGCCAGCAACGCCAGCCCTCCGCAAGCCGCGACCGCTTTGCCGGCAAGGACCAAACGAGCTGACTGCGCCGCGTCATGGACCCAAATGTCTCTAATCAGCGCCGGCTTGGCAATCCGCAAACCGATCCCTGCCACCCGTGGCTACCGATTTGGCATTTGCCTTGAAAAAGGAATCTCCCCGCGCAGCATTCGGCCAGCCTGGCCGGTCAGCCACAGGTAGTGATCGGTCGGCATGCCCTCGTAGTCGCACAATTGGACGCCCGCCGGCGGGTTGTTCGAACACTTGAAAATGGCGGTGCCTTCATCCATTTCATCAAACATTGCCACATAAAGCATTTTAGCTTTGGCCTGAATTCCTCCACTGATCTGCGTCCAATAGAACACGCCTTTCTGGCGGGGAATCTGGTTCAAGGGAGGGATGGGGTAACTTCCGCCCGCGTGCATATTGTGCCAGCTAAACCCGGGGGAAACGCAGGGAGCATAATCCACCTTTCGCTCGGCGCACCAGGCAAGGTCAGCCTTGACCTGTGCCTCGTAGCGCGCGGCATCCATGTGCAGGAGCGGTGTGAACCGCTGCACCATCCATGGCATGACCACGTCCGCCGAGGCGATCAGCTCATGCAGATACGGATCGGGATTGGTGTCCACGTTCAGGTCCCGGAAATAGGTCGGCACGCCCAGCATGACCGAGCAGCCGCCGTATTCCGGATCGTGCTTGAGGAAACTGATCACCTTGTCGATGCCGATGTCTCGGATGTTGTAGCCCCGATCCGGAAAACCCAGCCCCCAAATGACCACCAGCGGCTTTCTCCGATGATAGAGATAGTTGTTCGTGGGCTGCGAG
This sequence comes from Limisphaerales bacterium, assembly GCA_003152225.1. Lineage (GTDB taxonomy): Bacteria > Verrucomicrobiota > Verrucomicrobiia > Limisphaerales > UBA8199 > PALSA-1440. The sequence continues at coordinate 7,011 of PLZQ01000141.1, forward strand.
GTAACCTTCAATTCGTCCACCAGCTCCTTCCAGTCCTGGATGATCGCCGAGCAATCTTCGCCGTTGTTCTTGAGACCGGAGAGGTCATACATGACCGAAACGGCCCGGCCGTATTTCTGCGAGGCCTTGATCGCGTTCTCCAGAACCACCCGACTCTTTTGCCGTCGCTGCGGCGAACGCAGACCGCTGAAAAAGCGCTGCACAAAAGCGCCGTCAATTCCGTATTGCTCCATCCAGCGAAAATGCAGGTCGGTCGTGCTCTGATCCACGGAACTGAATACGCGGACCGTCGTGCCATCCTTGTTGGTGAGCGAGGTTGGATAGGTCTTTTCGTATTCCGACACGTCCGGCCAGAAATCAGGATGCAGATTGGCGGCGGCCAGCGAGCCGCGCTCGCTGTAATGGCTCCAGCCTTCGCCCGATCCATCACCCTCCGCCCGAAACCAGCCCTGGTAGCCAGCCATCACCCGGCCTTCGTAAGATGGGTAATGAGAGGTGGGACTGTGCTTGCTCTGAGCGAGAGATGAAGCCAACCCGCCGGCGAAACAGAGGATGGTCAGCAACAAGCCTTTCATCATTATCCCGGCCACATACGCTCGTCTTGAGGCAAGCCGCGGAAGGATTTGAGCGGCGTCATGTCGTTTCATGGTGGCAGTATATATCGCACCCTCGAAAATGACGCCATTAGAGTTGTTTCCCTCCGCGGCGTCTTGCCTGCACGTCAGAATCTGCCATTTGCCGTGCGCCGCACTCCGTTTTGCGGTCCCCGAGCATTGCCACGCCTCAGTGGAGTGTTTCAATCCGCACCCCGCCCGCGCGGGCGGGGTGACTGGATTAGCACATTTCCGACCACGACTACGCCAACGTTTCAATCCGCACTCCGCCCGCGCGGGCGGGGTGACTTCACATCTGGAGTCTAAGCATCTGCCTCGCACGCGTGTCAATCCGCACCCCGCCCGCGCGGGCGGGGTGACATGCGGGGATGGCATGGAGCTTGAGTCCAGACCAGTTTCAATCCGCACCCCGCCCGCGCGGGCGGGGTGACAGGTTTGTCACGATCACATCGTATTGGCTGCCGTTGTTTCAATCCGCACCCCGCCCGCGCGGGCGGGGTGACCGAAACAGAGGCAGAGAATGATTACCAGCGCGGCAGTTTCAATCCGCACCCGGCCCGCGCGGGCGGGGTGACGCGAGGACTGTCGCGACCAACATCAAGAACATCAAGTTTCAATCCGCACCCCGCCCGCGCGGGCGGGGTGACTCATTTTGATACTGAGATGCTTTTGAGCGTTGCGGTTTCAATCCGCACCCCGCCCGCGCGGGCGGGGTGACGTCCTCGCGGTGATTGGACTTATCAAACCTACGTGTTTCAATCCGCACCCCGCCCGCGCGGGCGGGGTGACTCCACGGTCTGATACGCTGTGCCGAGATAGACGTGTTTCAATCCGCACCCCGCCCGCGCGGGCGGGGTGACACGGTGTCTCCCCAGTTTGTCACGCTGCCCATGTCGTTTCAATCCGCACCCCGCCCGCGCGGGCGGGGTGACTGGTAGTGGTGTTGTTGACCGTCAGCGGAGAGCCGTTTCAATCCGCACCCCGCCCGCGCGGGCGGGGTGACATGGACCTCCGAAATTCTTAACCGATATCATTGTTGTTTCAATCCGCACCCCGCCCGCGCGGGCGGGGTGACGTCACCCACGGAGCGATGCGACGGATCAACTGGGTTTCAATCCGCACCCCGCCCGCGCGGGCGGGGTGACTTGACAACACCCGTATTGTTGTCTGGGCTATAGAGGTTTCAATCCGCACCCCGCCCGCGCGGGCGGGGTGACATCAGATGCGTTAGTCCATAGCACACCAGAACTCGTTTCAATCCGCACCCCGCCCGCGCGGGCGGGGTGACTCGCTATCCTGGATGCATCTGAGAAAGCCGAATTGTTTCAATCCGCACCCCGCCCGCGCGGGCGGGGTGACTCGGGCATCACGGATTACACGCCCGAGGTATCCCGTTTCAATCCGCACCCCGCCCGCGCGGGCGGGGTGACGCGATTGCCACTCAACCAGCGGGTAGGACATATAGTTTCAATCCGCACCCCGCCCGCGCGGGCGGGGTGACTGCGGCCCTGTCTTTCGACTGAGCCGCAGGGGTTTTCTACCCCATTTTCGCCAACCTGCCAATCCCTCTCGTCCGAAAGGGTTTTCAGTTGTCAAAGAACAATTGCAAGTGTCTATGTCGGAGGCGGTTCCGCAGCGCCGCGAAATCCCGGTTGCCGGGCCGTCGCTTAGGGTTCGCGGAATCGTTCTCATACTGCCGTCTATCACTATCAACTCTCAATACCATCAACTCTCAACTCCAAGCCTCTCACAACACCAACGGCTCACTGAGGTCCAGCGGCTTAGCCACCCCGTGATGTTCGATCCGTTGGACCGCCTTTTCGTCCAGGAAATAGAATCGCAGCGAGTCTTCGTCTTCTTTGATCTCGCGCAGCAAGCGGTCGCGCAGGGAGACCCATTCCATCTGGCCCACCTGGCATTCAAAAACGCTCTTTTGCACCCGCACGCCATAATCCTCGCACGCCTGCGCTACGCGTCGCAGCCGCCGCTGACCAGCCTTTTCCACCGTCGAAACGTCATAAGTAACCAGGATCAGCACAATATCAATCCCCTAGCCTGATCTCAGATTCTCAGGCTTCACGTTTCACGTTTCACGTTTCACGCCTCATTTCGGCACGAAAGGAACGTAGTCAGGGATGTCCCCCCGCAGGTGCCGGGCCAGGATACGCGCCTGCACGAAGGGGAATTGCGCGATCCGAAACTCCTGTTCCAGCAGCGGATGCGTCAGCTTTTCCTGCTTGCGCTGCTGATACGCCGTAATGACCAACTTGCGCCCCGCGTCTGTGAACTCCACCGCCCCGCCCTCGCGCACCCGGAAGTGCTCCGGCCCGACTTGCTGCCGGTTCACCAGCGTCACCGCCAGCCGGTCGGCCAGCCACGCGCGGAACTCCTCCATCAAGTCCAGCGCCAGCGCCGGACGGTTGGGGCGTTCCGCATGCAGGAACCCGACAAACGGATCGAGGCCAACACTGGTCAGCGCCGCGATGCAGTCATGCCGCACCAACGCGTAGAGAAACGACAGCAAACAATTGATGCGGTCCCGTGGCGGACGGCGGCTCCTGCCCACGAAGTCAAAGTCCTCCCGCTGCTGCTTCAAGAACAAGCTGAACACCCCGAAATAGGTAACGGCGCCCATGCCCTCCGCGCCACGCAAACGATCCAGCGCCCCGGCCTCACGCAAACCCTCAGGCGTCCACCGGCCAAGCTCCTGAATCTGGCGTGCCAGCGCATCCGTCGCCGCCGTCACCCGGGCGCGTTCATCGGCGGAGTCCGTCTCCCGCCCAGCACGCAGCAGCGAATTGCGGCTGTTCTGGAGCTTGCCGGCGATGATTTGCCGCGCAATCGCCGCGCACTTGCCGGAGTCATCGGCGGCACGGAACTGAGCCCGCCGCAGCAACACGCTCGTGTCCGCCACCCCCGTCATCCGCGCCTGCAAGTAGCCGAACTCGCTCAGGTAATTGACCGCCACCCCATGCTCCCAGCACAAATCCAGCGCCGGCGGGCTGATGCTGCTCGCGCCAAACACGCAGATGGATTCCAGCATGTGGATCGGGATGGACAGCTTGCGCCAATCCGTCGCCAATTCGCGGCTGCGCTCCTCTCGCGGCAGGTTCTCCGGATACACCGGCACCTCCACTTGCAGTGTCAGATGGTCCCGCGCCACATAACTGCCGTGCGTGGTCAGATACAGCGTGTTTTGTTGAATGTCCATACGCTCAAATCTCAAATAGCCTGCGGGCGGCGCGGGCCACGCCGCCGGATGCGCCGGTCACCCGCGGCAGGCAAATCTTGAACAGCGAACATTCCTCGCACGCCGGCTTGAACACCGCCGGGGGCAGTGCCGGCATCTGAAATCTCAAATCCGAAATCTGAAATCCCCCCACCAGCCGATGCAACTCGCCAACCGCCTCCTCCGTCACCTTGCGCAACTCCGCCGTGAACTCCACTTCCCGTCGCCGCTTGCTCGCCGCGTGAAACACCGCCCCACGCAGCACCTTCACGCCAAACATTTCCTCCAGGCAAAGCCCCTGCGCGCAAAGCTGTGCGTCATCATTCTCAAACGCCCGCCGCTTCCCCTTCTTATACTCCACCGGCGCCAAACTTTCGTAGCAGCCAACATCCCGCTCTGATCCAACTTCGGACTTTAGACTTTGGACTTTAGACTTTAGGCTTTGGACTTCAACGAGATCGCACTTCCCCGAAAGCCCCAGCCGATCTGACCACACCGGCAACGCCCGCAGCACCGTTACCCCCTTGGCGACTTCATACCCCGGCAAATCCGCGTGCTCGTGAAGGATGTCCCCGCGCGCGGTATGCTCGTTGGCCCCGCGCCACCCCTCGACCGCCTTCAACGCCGCGCGGCGCGGACAGTAGAGGAGGTCGTTGAGCAGCGAGAGGGACAGCGGCTCAGGCAATTCCGGAGCCTGCGGTGTCGTGTCTTCGATTCGGCTCACAGAGACTCAAGCAACTCAACGCCGGCGGGCAGACCGTCGCGGCTGATAGTGACCACATAGTCGGCGAATGAACGCGCGGCATCTACGCCCGGCTTGCGGACGACCGTGACCCGCTCAAACAGCTTATGCGCGGGGGCGCTGCCCAGCGCGGTGGCGTGTTTGAAAATAATGAGCTTTTGTGGAGCCATCGTACCGCGCGAGGCGGAGCGGTCATGGTCAAACATCTGCGTGAGCGCCTGCCAGAACAGCGCGAGGTCATCGTCGCTGAAGCCGGTCTCGTTGGCGAGGTGGGCGCTGATGAAGCCGTGGCAGCGATAAAGGCCATAGGGGATGAGGTTCTTGCGGCCCATCGTCTGGTTGGGCGCATCGGCTTCCTTGGCGTCGGTGACGGCCATTCGAGTGATGCTCAGGTCGAGTGGCAGGATGGGGTCGATGCTGCGGCTGAAACTGATCTGCACTGGACCCCGAACCTGGCCGGCATTGGCTCCGGTTGACATGACGGCGCCAAAGGTGCGGACATCGTAATAGCGTTTGCACATGGCAACGCGGGCGTTCGCCACCTGCTGGCGGTTGGCCTTCTTGTTCTTGGCGTCCACGTCCTGCTTCAATGAGTTGTGAGCGTCCTGAATCTTCTCGTTCAGCACCGAGCCTTGCTGGACAAAGATGTCGAAAGGTTCCTTCCCGCCTTTGGCGAGAAGGGCGTAGTTTCGAATTTTGCGTTTGAGACAAACGTCGCTGACCAAGCCGTGCATGTCCTGCGGGTCAATGCGCGGGGCGTTGGCGGCGTCGGGGTCACCGTTGGGGTTGCCGTCTTTGCAGTCGAAGAGATAAACGAAGTCGTAGCGATTGTTCATGTGTTTGAGGAATGTTGATAGTTTAGAGCTGAGTGCAGTTATTTGGTAGTTTCTGTGGTTTCCTTTTCCTTCCGTTCCGCCGTCCGGCGGCGGTAATCGGCCTTCTGGTGATAATAGCCGAGGGCGAAGCGGCCTTGGCCTTCGAGATCGAGCGACGCTGGGAACTGGTCGCCCAGCGCACAGGCAATGACCTCGAAGTCCTTGCCGACATTGATGGCGACACCACCGTCCGCTTTGGCCAGGTGGAACTGGGCGTTGCGGAACAGACGGCCCATGACCAGCGCGGGCGTGGTGCTGGCGCTCGCGTAGTAACGCTCGACGACGCCGGCGTTGACGCCGCCAAGAGCGAGATATTGGAGGCGGTCAAAGACCGCGAACAGGCGACCGCACAGGTAGGCGGGGTCGCGGGATTCAGGGTTCAAGCATTCAGTCATAGCTGTGGCTTTCGTTTGGGAGTTGTTATTTGATGAATTTGGAGAACGTATCAGGCACGCCTTGATGATGGCGAGGCGGGCCGGGTTGAGTTTGTTTTCCTGGTCCAGTTGCTGACGGCGGAGGGCGGCGGCAAGAGCCGCTTGGGGCAATGGCACAGAACGTCCGCGCAGGGCGCCATGCAGGAGTTGGGTCGGAAGGGCCGGAGATAGCTCCTCCAAGTCGGCACGCACCATGCCGTAAAGGAGCGCGCCGAATTTGAAGTCCCGCTTGATTCCCTGGCCATCCTGATGGACGACGGCAAGGTCTTTAAACCACTCAGCGACGTGGCGCTGAACTTCGGGCACGGTGCTTTCCAACCAGTCGCGGACAACGATACGCGCTCCATTGCCAGATAGGCTCAGGGCATAGTAATTGTTGGCCTCGAAAGCGACGGGTGGCTGGCCTTGCTGAACGGATTTCAGCAGAGCCTCAACGGCCTTTTCATCGGCGCTGGCGAGCAGGTCGAAAGGGTCCTCCTGGATGGGCTGACGAGTCCAGTGGAGGTGAATGGTATTGTTGAAAACGAGGCCCTGACTTCGGCTCTTGTCGATGAGGGTGTTCAGCGCGGAGCGTATCTTCAACTCAGCGGGCGCGGAAAGGGCGGCGTTCTGCGCTTGCTCCAGACCGAAAGAACAGAACGAGTCTTTATCGAAACTGATAAGGTTTGTGCCCGTAGCAAGGCCGCCGGGAATGCCCTTGATCTTCTCTGTCGTGTCGAGAGTCTCGGCCAGTTCCCCGGTGGCGATGCAGATGCGCTGATCTCGGCTGCCAGCCTGGGCGCCGAGGCGGCGGCGCCTGTCGCGCCAAAACTGTCTTAGAGCGGAGGATTCGAGCAGGTGGACGCCTTCCACGGCAATGATGGCATTGTCCGAGGGCTTGGCCTTGACAGCGAGCAGTTGGCGATGGAGTTCAGCCAAGCCATCCGCATTCCGAAGAAAATCGAGAGCTGCTTGGAGCCGCGGCAGTTCGGCAGGGCAGGCAGCGCCCGCTTCCTCGAGCAGAGACTGGAAGTAGTGGTGCTGGACGCGCCTGCCTTCCTCTTTTTCCGGCGCCTTGGGATCAAGGAATAGGGCGGATCGCTCCAAGGTATCACAAAGAAAGTGCGACTTGGTTCCTTGGTTCAATTCGTTGGGTGAGGTGAATGGTCGCGAAAAGGGCTTCGGTCGTGGCTTCTTGGCGTCGGGATTCTCCGCGAGCGGGATTGGACTGCCTGCCAACCGGCCCTTTCTATCCAGCGGGAGTAGCCAGCGGACGCCGACGGTTTCAAAGTCCGGGTCACCGAGCTTCTCACGTTCGGCATAGGCAATGAGGGCTTGAAGCATCATGGAGCACCTCCCAGTTGTTTCTTCATTTCGGCCCAGTCTGGTACGTTGACCACGCCGCCCTTGAGCTGCGCCTTGAAAAAGGTGATGCGGGGCTGCGGCTTCTCGACCTTGCCCGGCTGCTGGTCCTTGGAAACCGTAAGATCGAAGACGTCATAGAGCATCAGGCCAAGATCGGCGTCGGGGTTGGTGTTGGCGGGGACTTGCATGGCGGCTTCATTCGCCAACTCGAAGTGAGCGGGGAATTCGCGGCAGCCAAAGGCAGGTTGGGCGAAGCACTGGCCTTTCTCGGCGCGGCGTTGGAACATGGCCAGGTACTTCACCAGGCTGTCCTCGCCACCCGGCTCGTCCTCGCAAGGCGGCTTGCGCCTGGGCAGACCGGCCAGCGGCGTCAGGTGGAAGCTGGCTTCAATGACATATTCCACGTCCCGCAAGGCGAGCGTGTTGCGCTGGGTGCGATCCTCGTCCGCCATAAGCGGTTCCGGGTTGCGTGGAGAGAGGCGCGACTTCACCTCGTTGCGGCGGAAGGCGAGGAAGCGGATGGGCTTTTTCACCGCGATGCGCCGGACCTGCCAGCGGAACTGCGGCTTGTAGAGGATGCTTTCGAGCAGGCCGCGCGCCGCGCTGGGCGTGATGACGGGGTAGCTCACGCGCTCGACCTTCATTTCGGGCCGGGTAAAGCAGGCGAGTTCGCCCCAGGTGCGGAGATGGATGGTCATAGCGTCGTGGGTGGTGGGTCGTGCAGTGGGGATTTCATACGGGTTCCGTTAGGTCAAGATGGCCGAGACCCAGATCGTCGTTGTAGTCGGAGTTCCAGACCCAAAAGTTCCAGCTTTCGGCAGGCTGGTAAACGTAGTCACGGGCTTGGGCGGTGAAGAATTCACTCTGGTAGAGGTTCACGGAGTATCGCTGTGCTCGCCGGCACTCGTCGGCGGTCAGGTGCTTTTCGCGCCGAAGCTTCTCGGTAAGCTCTTCTCCTTGTTTCCATTTCACCAACACCGCACGCGTCTCGTCGCCGACGAGGCCGCATTCTTCGGCAGCTTTTGGGAAATCAAGAGCCTCGCTGGCGGCGAACACCGGGTCGTCGTGGCGGGACTGCGGACCGAGCAAACCATACAGCTCACTGAAGTAAGCGGCGTAGAAGGCAGGCAAATGAAGCTCGTTGCTAGCGTTCGGGTGGCGCGCGAGAAACTCCTCTGTTTTCGCCTTGGCGATGCCGTAGGCTCCGCGTGGCAGGCCACCGTCTGCCGGACGGAAGACAATGACCGGGCACGGCTCGGGATGGCGGCCCTCGCGGTTGCAGCGCCCAGCGGTTTGGATGATCGAATCCAACGGTCCCAGCGCGCGGAACGCAATGGGGAAATCCAAGTCCACACCAGCTTCGATGAGCTGGGTTGAAACGAGTCGGCAAGACAAGCCGTCGCGAAGGCGGAGGCGGATAGCATCTAGCTTTTCCCGCCGATGTGCCGGGCAGAGGCGCGAGGAAAGGTGGAAACAGCCTTCACTGGCGCGGGAGCGCAGCAGTTGGAAGAGTTGCCGGGCGTCCTTGGTCGTGTTGACAACACAGAGCGATTGCGAGTTGGAGAGCAAGCGCTGGGCAATGGCCTCCCAGGAAGCGGATTCGTCTCTGGCAGGCAATTCGATGTGCGTGCGGCGCAACGCTTCGGCCATCGCTTCGGGCTCCGAAGAGATTTCAACCGGATTCCAGCCGTAGGGCAAGGCTTTGCCAGCAGCGGCGAACGCGGGCTGTGTGGCGGTCATGAAGACAGCAGTGGCGCCGTAGAAACCTTCGGGGTCAGTCAGCAGCCGCACGGCGGACAGGAACGAGGGGACGAGACGCGGCGGCAGAGTCTGCACTTCATCGAACAGGATAACTGAGCGGCCAATGCTGTGGAGCTTGCGACAGTCGGAGGGGCGGTTGCTGAACAGGCTTTCGAAAAACTGCACGCTGGTGGTGACGACGAGCGGCGCGGCCCAGTTCTCGGCGGCAAGGCGAGCGCGGCGAAGCCGTTCTTCCTCGGCGTCGCGGCCTTGATCCTCCGGGCGTTCCCGTGGAGCCACCGCGCTGTGGTGCTCCAACACGTAGTCCGGTCCAAACTCCCGCTCGAACAGGTCGCGGTAAACCTGGGCCGTTTGCTCAATGATGCTGGTGAAAGGGATGACAACGATGATTCGGCGGAACCGCCGCGGGTCATTGGCAAGGGGAGCGGCGTTGCGGGTGGCGATGTGCTGGAGGGCAAAAGCGAGCGAGCTAAGGGTCTTGCCGCTGCCGGTAGGCGCTGTCAGCGTAAACAGGCCGGGAGGTTTCGCGGCGGCGGCCAGGCAATCAGCGAGCAAGCGGCGGCGGCGTTGGTTCACTTGACCATCGGCCGGTTTGGCCGCCAGGTTCTCTTGCAAGAGGCCAAGTGCTCGCTCTGCTTCGAGTGCCCGGGAGACGCGCTCCGCAGTGACTGGCGGTTTGAAGTGTGCTTCGGTGTCAAGGAAGTCCGCGTCCACGAGGCAGGAGAACAACATCCGCGTGCGGAGCGCCTCGGCGAAGCGGTCGTTCACCGCACGACGTGGGAGGCTGGGCAGTTGGATGCCGTCGCTTTCCCGCTGCCGGTCGAGCAATTCGAGGATGGATTCAACACAGCCAGTCCATTCCTGCCAGGCTTTCTGGTCGGCTCTGCGCTTGACCGTTTGCTTTAGGCTCTCATTGCCATCCAGAGCCGGGATGCCGGTGTGGTGTCCGTCCACGGCGAAGGCGACGGCCAGTTGTTTCAATGACTCGCCAGCGTGTGCGGTGCCTGCGGCCCAGTGATTGATGCCGTGTATTGAGTTGTCGTGCAGTCGAGCCTGAAAGCGTTTGGCATACTTCCCCAAGTCATGCAGCAACCCAGCCAGCCAAGCTTCGGCTCCCAGACCCAGGGGGGCGGCGAATCGTTGCGCCATCTCCGCCACATTGCGCAAGTGCGTGGATAACAGTTGCCATTTTACCGTATCCGGGTCCGGCTTCCCGTCCGCCCTCACCGCCGTATGCGCGTAATACTCCACTTTGTGCTCAGGTTTCCTTCCGACCCTGCCGCACCGGTTGTAGCTCTCCCTCCGCCGCCTGACAAGAGATTCCTTTCGTATGGCTGGACTCGAGCAGCCAGCCCCAACCGCAATGCCAGTCACCGAAGAACCCACCTGAGGCCGAAGCGCGGCCGGACCCACTTTCCGGCCCTTTGGTGGCGCTCAGGGAGCCTCCCATACACAAGCCAAATCGATGGTGGACGCCGGGGACAGTCAGGGGAGTCTCCCGGGACACGCGCCGGACACTCGGGATACCCTCCCCATAGATAACTTTCAGGCTCCCGGGAGCGCCACCAGCCTCCGCCGGGCCTCGAAAACCTGAGCCAAGTTGGCGCAACGAGTGTGCCAAGATGGCACAGTTCCCGGGAATTGGCCGGGACACCCGGCGCCCGCGCGGCGATTCCCACCCGGGTGTCGGTGCAAAGAATGAGTTCGGCGTTTTCCCGCTGGGCCAGCGCGGCGGCGAAACAGTGGGTTTCCAAGCCTGAGGTATCGCCGACTTCCAAGTCGGCGGGGCTCCCCGGGCGCTGCGGGTTTGGAAACCTGTGCCACGCTAGCCAGGGCCCGGAAGCTTCGCTTGACGGGGAGCCCCAGCCGGGCAAACTTCAGGCGGCGCTCCTGGCATAGGCCGCCGGAACGGCTCAATGTTTTTGGCCCGAGTATTAAATGGCATTGAGTTAACTTAATGTGGAACCAATTAGTCGTCAGAGCATGTGAAACCTTCGGAAACCAATCCTGAGCTGGGCAATTGCATTTTGGAGGTCGTTGAGAATCAGGTTCGCGACAACGAGCCTCCGGAGACGCGGCAAACCGTGGATCGGCTGGTGGCCGAGGGATACACCGCCGAGGAAGCACGACGCGTGATTTCGACTGCCGTCACGGTGGAAATCTTCCACATGATACGAGATCACGAGCCTTTCAATCGAGAACGCTTCCTTTGGAACCTCGCGCAGCTACCGCAGGAACCCTGGGACAACGATGGGAAAGAGTTCTACAAGGGCTAACCTCAAGCTGTCGGCCAAGGCTGGTGTAAACGTCGTTCTGTAA
>PLZQ01000277.1 GCA_003152225.1 Limisphaerales bacterium
ACCCTGAGGCTACCCCGAGGCTCCACCAAAGCCACCCTAAATCCACATTCATGAGAAGGCAGTAGGCAGAATGAAGAACGAAGAGACTTGGCTGGTGGGCGGCTCGCCCGGCCCTTCTTCATTCTGCATTCTGCATTCTGCCTTCCCAGGATGTAACCACTCTGGTGCTGGCCGGTCATAAATGGTTATGGCATGATTGCCCGGGTGAGCGACATGCCTGAACCGAGCTTCGAAGTGGCGGCCTGCGTGCAGCGGGTCCGCGAGCGCGACCAGGATGCCGCGCAGGCGCTGTTTCGGCATTTGTATNNCGTGCCGCTGGAGCATTGGGTCTCGCGGATTGCGATCAATACCTGCCTCAACCAACTGGCGGCTGAGAAGGCGCGCCCGGAGTTGCGCTGGGCCGACTTAAGCGAGGAGCAGACGGAGGCGCTGGAGGCGGTGGCGGCCGGGCCGGAAGAGCTTGAGCCGCTGCAGAACCTGGCCTCGCGGGAGATCGTGGAGAAACTGCTGGAGCAGCTTGCCCCGACCGACCGGCTTGTGCTGACGTTGCTGCACCTCGAAGGCCGCTCGGTGGATGAGGTTCGGCAGATTACGGGCTGGAACGTGCCGGTCATTAAGGTGCGCGCCTTCCGGGCACGACGGAAGCTGCGGAAGTATTTTGAGAAGCTGATGGCGGAGAAGGCTTAGGCATTATGGCAGGAACGCAAAGACGCATAGATTGAGATATGAAACCAGCCGACGAATCACTGCAAAGGCTGCTCAACGCCGCTGCGAAAGCGGCGCCCGAGAGGGCAGGCGCGCCGCCGCTGGGCCTCGAAACCCGGGTACTGGCCAACTGGCGCGCGGCAGCGACGGACGATGAGTCAGTTTCCCTGTTCGCGTTCTTCCGTCGCGCGGTGATTGGCGCCAGCCTCGTGCTGGCCTTGACCGCCGCCTGGAGTCTCACCCAAAGCGGCACCGGCCCGGCGGGCGACGAAGCCGCGCTGCTCGACTACAACATTCAAACCAGCCTGGCCCCGTGACCTCTATCGGCAAATGGAAGCTCGGGGCGTATGTGCTGGCCATCTTCGTGGCCGGCGGCGGCAGCGGGGCGTTCATCGGGTGGCAGGCCTGCCGGCGCCTGCCGATCACGCCGGTGCCGACGGCGGAGATCGCGACGCGCCTGCGCGCCCGGTTCCAGTCCCAGCTCGCGCTGACCCCGGAGCAGGCGCAGAAGATCGGCCCAATGATTGACCAGGCCATGCGCCAGGTGGAAGCCATCCGCGAGGAGACAGCCGGCAAGATTTTCGCCAACGTCTCCAACCTGCACGAGCAGGTGCTGGCGGTGCTGACGCCGGAGCAAAAGGTGAAATTCGAGGAGTTGGAACGTGAGCGGCGGGCCTACTTGCGCCAGAAGTTCGGCCCGGCAACGAACAGCCAGTAACGCTTTGTAATTATGCCCACCATGGATGAGATGAAGAACAAACGAACTATGCCTCCCGCAGACCAACCCACGAATGCCACCCCGCCGCCGGCCGGCGGTGACGCCCCGAAACCCAAAGCCTCGGGCGGGAAGATGGCCATGATCATTGTGCTGTGCCTGCTGGTGGTGGGCGGGGCGGTTTGGCTGGCGCGGAATCGCGCCGCCGGCGCCGTGAAGAAAGGGCCGGGGGCGGGCCGAACGGAGCTGCCGGCGGTGCCGGTCGTGGCCATGCCCGTCGTCCAGAAGGACGTGCCGATCTATCTGAACGGCATCGCCACGGTCCAGGCCTTTAACATGGTTACCGTGCGCGCCCGGGTGGACGGGCAGGTGACGAAGATCGCCTTTACCGAGGGGCAGGACGTGCACGCGGGGGATTTGCTGGCGCAGATTGATCCCAATCCGTTCAACGCGGCGCTGCAACAGGCCATAGCCAAGAAAGCGCAGGACGAAGCCCAGCTTGCCAACGGGCGCATAGACCTAAGCCGCTATTCCGAGATGGTGACCAATGGGGCCGTCAGCTCGCAGCAGTACGATACGCAGAAGGCGCTGGTGAACACCTTGGTGGCGACGGTCAACGCCGACCAGGCGGCCATCGACAGCGCCAAGGTCCAGCTTGACTACACTACGATCGTCTCCCCGATAGACGGGCGCACGGGTCTCCGGCTGATTGACCAGGGCAATATCGTCCATGCCGCCGATCAGAATGGCATCGTGGTTATCACCCAACTGAAGCCGATCTCCGTTGTGTTCATTCTGCCGGAGCAGACGCTGGGCAGCATCCAGCAGCAGACCCAGGGGGCCCACCCCGACCTGGCCGTCGTGGCGGTCAGCCAGGATAACACGAACGTGCTGGGCGAGGGCAAGCTCGCCGTCATTGACAATCAAATTGATCCCACCAGCGCCCAGATCAAACTCAAGGCGACGTTTCCCAATACCGATCTGCGGCTCTGGCCGGGCCAGTTCGTCTATGCCCGCTTGCTGCTGACCGTCCGCAAGGGCTGCGTCGTCGTGCCGGACTCAGTCATCCAGCGCGGACCGCAAGGGGCCTTCGCCTTCGTTATCAAGAACGACCAAACGGTCGAGACTCGCCCCATAAAGGTGGCTGCCGAGCTGCCGGCCCAGGTCAAGCAAGGGGAAGATATTATCGAGAACGGGCTCCAGGCCGGCGAGCGCGTTGTGGTGGAGGGCCAGTACAAGCTGCAACAGGGAACGCGCGTCAAGCTGGCCGATGCGTCGGGCGAGTCCGCAGGCCGAAGCCCGAAGGCCGAAGGGAACCCGAAATCCGAAAACCGAAGCAAGGGCAAGGACTAGCGGAGCGGACGTTAGAATTGTTACATAAGTTGCATGAGTTACATGGCTACAAAGGTCTGCGGCGCCGAGCCCTCATGTAACAATGTAACTATGTAACCCATGTGACTAATTCAACTCATTTAACATGATTACCCCCTCCAGACAGTGAGCATCTCCGAGCCATTCATCCACCGTCCGATTGCCACGTCGCTCCTGATGGCAGGGGTGCTGCTTATGGGAGCGCTGGGCTATGCACTGCTGCCGGTCTCCTCGCTGCCGAGCGTGGATTTCCCCACTATCCAGGTCACGGCCCAGTATCCCGGGGCTAGCCCGGACGTGATGGCCTCGTCGGTGACCACTCCGCTTGAGCGGCAGTTCGGCCAGATCAGCGGGCTGGCGCAGATGACTTCGGTCAGCTCCTTCGGCAACGCCGCCATTACGCTGCAATTTGTGCTCGATCGGGACATTGACGCCGCCGCCCAGGATGTCCAGGCCGCCATGAACGCGGCCAACGGCGTCCTGCCGCGCATGCCCAACCCGCCCATCTACAACAAAGTCAACCCCGCCGATACGCCCATCGTCACGTTGCAAATCCGCTCCGACATTCTGCCATTGGAGAAAGTCAACGACCTGGCCGATACCGTTCTGGCGCAGAAGCTCAGCGAAATCACCGGCGTCGGCCTGGTGACCCTCGAAGGCAATCAGAAGCCCTCCGTCCGCGTTCGCATCAACCCGGCCTCCCTCGCCGCCCAAGGCCTCAGCCTGGAGGACGTGCGAATGGCGGTGATGCAAAACAACGTCAACGAACCCAAAGGCAGCTTCGACGGTCCGCACCAATCCTATGCTATCAACGCCAACGACCAGCTCTTCACCGCCGCCGACTTTCGCGACGTGATCCTCACCTCTCACAGTGGTCAGCCTGTCCGCCTGCGCGACGTGGGGAGCGTGATTGACAACGTGGAGAACATCCGCCTGGCCGGCTGGGTAAACGACCGGCCCGCGGTCATCCTGGACATCCAGCGCCAGCCCGGCGCGAACATCATCGAGACCGCCAACCGCGTCAAGGCGCTGTTGCCCAGGCTGCGCTCCATCGTTCCCCCCTCGGTGAAGATCTCCGTCCTGACCGACCGGACGGAAACGATTCGGGCTTCGGTGCGGGACGTGCAGTTGACGCTGGTCCTGGCGGTGGTGCTGGTGGTGATGGTGATCTTTGTCTTCCTCCGGAAGCTCTGGGCCACGGTCATTCCCAGCGTGGCCTTGCCGCTCACGCTGGTGGGCACGTTCGGCATCATGAAGCTGGTGGGCTTCAGCCTGGACAACCTCTCGATGATGGCCCTGACCATCGCCACGGGTTTCGTGGTGGATGATGCCATTGTTATGATTGAGAACATCGTCCGCTACATCGAGGCGGGCGAACTGCCCTTGCAGGCGGCGCTCAAAGGCGCCAAGCAGATCGGCTTCACCATTATCTCACTGAGCGTCTCGTTGATCGCGGTCTTCATCCCGTTGCTGTTTATGACCGGCATTGTGGGCCGGCTGTTCCGGGAATTCGCCATCACGCTGAGCGCGGCGGTGGCGGTCTCCGCCATTGTTTCACTGACGCTCACCCCGATGATGTGCGCGCGGCTGTTGAAGCCCGAATCCGAAACGAAGCACGGGCGGCTGTATCTGCTCACCGACCGGATGTTCCAGGGCCTGCTGGACGGCTATGACCACAGTCTGCAATGGGTGCTGCGGCATCAGGCCTTCACCCTGGGCGTGGCGGTGGTAACCATGGTGGCCACCATCTGGCTGTATATCATCGTGCCCAAGGGCCTCTTGCCGTCGCAGGACACCGGCACGATCGTCGGCGTCACCGATGCCGCGCAATCCATCTCGTTCAAGGACATGGTCACCCGCCAGCGCGCCATTGCGCAGATCGTGCAGCATGACCCGGACGTGGTGAGCGTGGCCTCCTTCGTCGGCGCTGGCAGCGTAAACTCAACGGTCAACTCGGGCCGCCTTTACATCAACCTCAAGCCCCGCAACAGCCGCCAGGCGGGCGCCGACGAGATCATCGCCCGCCTGCGCGCCGCCACCGACTCAGTCCAGGGCATTTCCCTCTTCATGCAGGCGGCCCAGGACGTGCAGATTGACAGCCGCATCAGCCGCACCCAGTACCAATACACGTTGACCGACGCCGACGAGGTGGAACTGTCGGAATGGGCGCCCAAATTGCTGAAGGTGCTCCGCAACCGGCCCGAACTGGTGGATGTCGCCTCCGATCAGCAATCCGGCGGCTTGCAAGTCAGCGTCGAGGTGGACCGTCAGGGGGCCTCGCGCCTCAACGTGCTCACCCAGGCGATTGACGACACGCTCTACGACGCCTTCGGCCAGCGCCAGATCTCGACCATCTTCACCCAGCTTAATCAATACCGCGTCGTGCTGGAGGTTGAGCCGCAATACCAGTTCTCACCGGACTCCTTGAACAAGATTTACGTCAAGTCCAGCACCGGGCAGATGGTCCCGCTGAGCGCCTTTGCCAAAGTCAAGATCATCACCGCCCCGCTGGCCATCGTTCACCAGGGCCAATTCCCGGCGGTGACGCTCTCCTTCAACCTGCGGCCGGGCGGTTCGCTAGGGGAGGCCGTGAAGGCGATTGAGGCGGCAGGGAAGGAAATTGACCTGCCGGATACCGTCGTGGCGACCTTCTCCGGCAGCGCGGCAGAGTTCCAATCCTCGCTCAAGAGCGAGCCGTTCCTGATCCTGGCGGCCATCATCGTCATCTACATTGTCCTGGGGGTGCTTTATGAGAGCTACGTCCATCCCATCACCATCCTCTCGAGCCTGCCTTCGGCGGGCGTGGGCGCGTTGCTGGCGCTGCTGGTGTGCGGCGAGAACCTGTCGCTGGTCGCCCTGATTGGCATCATCCTGCTGATCGGCATCGTGCAGAAGAACGCGATCATGATGATTGACTTCGCGCTCGACGCCGAGCGCACCGAAGGGTTGCCCCCTGTGGAGTCCATTTACCAGGCCTGCCTGCTGCGGTTCCGCCCGATCATGATGACCACCATGGCGTCGCTGCTCGGCGGCCTGCCGCTGATGCTGGGCACCGGCTCGGGCTCGGAGCTGCGCCAGCCGCTCGGCTACGCCATGGTCGGCGGCCTGA